>CAZZWT010000250.1:0-4798 GCA_964657775.1 uncultured Candidatus Methylacidiphilales bacterium
GGGATGCCGGTTTCACGGATTTCGGCCGCCGGTTTGGTCCAATTCTCGAAGCGTTTGAAAAAGTTAACGTGAACTTCGCGCTCGAAGTTCATCCCACTGAAATCGCCTTCGATCTGGTCAGCGCGCAGCGGGCGATCGAGGCCGTCAAAGGCCACCGGCGCTTTGGTTTTAACTACGACCCGTCACATCTCGGCTATCAAGGCGTCGACTACGTGAAATTCATCCGCGCTTTTGGTGACCGTATTTATCACGCGCACATGAAGGACGTCCACTGGTCCACCGTGCCGACCGAGGCCGGCGTCTTCGGCGGCCACACCAAGTTTGGCGATCCGCGCCGCTTCTGGGAATTCCGCTCGCTCGGCCGCGGCAGCGTCAATTTCGAGGAAATCATCCGCGCGCTCAACCAGATCAATTATCAAGGCCCGCTCTCGGTCGAGTGGGAGGACATCGGCATGGACCGCGAGCATGGCGCCGCCGAGGCCGCCGCCTTCCTGCGCAAGCTCGACTTCGCACCGAGCAAAGTCGCGTTCGACGCGGCCTTCGATCGCAAATAATCCGACCCGCTTTGGCCATGAATATCGCGAGCGGTTTGTCCAAGGGACAGGTCTTACAACGGCTCGGCGCCAAGGGTGCGACCGCGCTCCTCACTGGCACCGCTACGGGATCGGGCCCGATCCGCGCCACGATTGCCAGGGGAAACCTGCTGCTCAAGGGGTGGAAAAGCCGCCCGGTTGGCAACGCGGCGCGCGGTAAATTTAGCGTGAAGCTCGCGGGCATCCCGGTCGGCGGACCCTACCGGCTGCGCCTCGAAATGGAAAAGGCGCGTACGGAAATCGCCGCGTTCTACGTCGGCGACGTCTGGATCCTTGCCGGGCAAAGCAACATGGAAGGCGTCGGCGATATGACGCGTGTGGCCAAGCCGCATCCGCTGGTGCACGCCTTCTCCATGCGCCGGGAATGGCGCCCGGCCACGGAGCCGTTGCACATTCTTGCCGAGTCGCCTGACGTTTGCCACACGGCCACCCAGGTTTCCGTGGCGGAGGGTGAGCGGTTGCGTCGCGAGGCGGTCAAGGGCGGTGGCGTGGGCCTTTATTTTGCGCGGGAAATGGTGGAGCGTTCCGGCGGCGTGCCGCAGGCGCTAATCTGCACGGCGCACGGCGGCACCAGCATGCAGCAGTGGGATCCCGCCAGGAAAAATCTCGGCGGCGAATCGCTCTACGGCTCGATGCTCCTGTCCGTTCGCGCCACCGGCCAGCCGGTCGCGGGCGTGCTCTGGTACCAGGGCGAAAGCGACGCGAACACCACCGATGCGCCAGCCTATACCGGCCGCATGAAGCGCCTCGTGGCCGCCTCGCGCCGCGATCTGCGACACCCGCGTCTGCCATGGATGATCGTCCAAATCGCACGGCATTTCGCCGATCCGCAGCCTGGCGAACCGTGGAATCACATTCAGGATCAGCAACGCCTGCTGCCCGGAAAAATCGATTTCCTCGAGGTTGTCCCCGCCATCGACCTGCCTCTGGATGACTGCATCCACATCGGCTCGGAAGGTTTTCCCCGCCTTGCCACGCGCCTGGCCAGCGCGGCCGACCGGCTCGTCTACGGCAACAAGCATGAGGCCCGCGGCCCGCAATTGCGCGCGCAGAATTTCATCCGGCGCGTGGCGCCTTGCATCTTTGAGGTCGATTTCGATTTCGTTCGCGGGGAATTACAAGCGCCGGGAGAACCCAACGGCTTTCGACTGGTCGCCGTGGAGGGCACGCCGCTGGACCTCATCTTCAAGGTCGAGTTGAAGGGCCGCACCGCCCGGCTGCATCTCGACAAGGTGCCGGGCGGGGCGGCACTCCATTACGGATATGGCCGAACGCCTGTCTGCAACATCACCGATGCGCGCGGCTTTTCGCTGCCCGTCTTCGGCCCAATCCTGATTGAGAACAGCCAGCCGGTCGCGCTCCTGCCCTTCATCACGGAGTGGAATTTGACTCCGGTGATTCCCGCGACAAAGACGCTGGAGCGCGTCGCGATCGCGGAGGTGAAAGCGCTGCCCACCACCAGCAAGAGCTATCCGGCCCAGGGCTTCATCAACGAGCACGACACGTGGGCGAAGATGACAGGGCAGGCTTTTTTCCGGTCCCGCCTCGACCTGAGCGAGCCGATGAAGCTGGCGTTCCTCATGGGCTACGACGGGCCTTTCCGGCTCTGGATCGATGACCAGCCGGTATTTATCGATAAAAAGGGCATCAACCCGTGCTTCCCGGATGAAAGTAAAAAAATCGTCAGGCTCGCCGCTGGCACGCATGAAGTGTGCGTGGGCATGGACTTGAATCTCGGGCGCGCCTGGGGTTTTATGCTGCGCCTCGCGCGCGTCGATGTGAGCCTCCAGCGCATCAAGAGCGGCGAGTACGCGAAGCCGGTTTATTTGCTTTGAGCTGGAGCGGGGCAATAGGTTGAACCTTTGCAAAACTACTTTTCAGCCGAGGGCTTGGCTCAAGACTTTAGGCCGAGATCGCGCGACTCCGCCTACTTCAGCGCCTGCTCGCGGTACTGGCGGGGTGCCATACCGTTTTCGCGGCGGAAAACGCGCGTGAAGTAGCTGGGGTCATCGTAGCCGCTGGCCTGGCTGATCTCCGCGATGTTCAGCGTCGATGCGGTCAGCAAATTGCGCGCGACGCCCATTCGCCGCTCTGTGATGTAGGCCACGATCGACTTGTTTTTCGCCTTGCGGAAGAGGGCCGAGAGGTAATCGGGATTTGATTGCATCGATTGCGCGATCCACGCCACCGACAGTCGCGGGTCGGAGAGATAGTGGACGATCATCTGCCGCATTTGCGTCACCTTCAGCGGCTCGACCGGGCCCGCCTGTTCCTCTTGAAGCGTCGCCAGCAGGATGGAAAGATTCGCCAGCATCGAGCCCTTGATCGCAAACCGGTGCGCCGTGTCGTCCTGCTGCGACCAGTCGGCCGCGTTCTTCAGCAGGTCGGAAAGATGCGTGCTGTGGATCGTCGCCATCTCCAGCGACGCGACAATCGTCGGTTCGCCCGTGGCGTGCTGCCGTGCCAAGTGGCAGTAGACATTGTCGTTGGCATAACTCACCACGATGTTGAAAAAGGGTCCCCTCCACGGTCGGATTTTTTCGCGGTGCGGGAGGCCGCGCGAGACGAGGCAGATTTCCCCCGGGCCAAGCCGGCACGATTCCTCGGGGAATTCGAAGACGGTTATCCCGGTGATCTGGAGGAAGATTTCCTCCTCCAAGTGAAACGGCATGTCGGGGATGAACCGCATGAGGCCGGCGCGGCGTGGCAGATGCAGGCGCACGCGGTCACAGTCGAGGTCCGCGATCCATAGGGTGAGAAGTTCGACCAGCAACCCACGCAATTCGTCCTTCGTCCTGACGGTGGCGGGGTTGATCATGGCATTACGGAAAAGTCCTGATAATCTTCTGTTTTATCCCACAGTTGGCGGTTGTTCCGGTCGATACTACCACCTAAAAATGATTTCTCGCGGACCATGGTCCAACCATGCAAAAATCCTAGCCTTCGGATTGGACTATGAGCAAAACTTTAAAAGCTGGCCTGATCGGCACGGGTGGAATTGAAGCGATCATGCAATCGAGCCGGCTTACTAGAAAGGTCACCCTTCCCGATTTTAAATAACTTATGAGCACCAAAATCCGAGTCACTGTCTGGGGCGAGAACGTACATGAACGCAAGCACCCGGTTGTCGCCAAGGTTTATCCGAACGGCATGCATGAGGCGATCGCCGAGGGCCTGCGCGCCTCGTCCGGGCTCGAGGTCCGCACCGCGACACTGGAACAACCCGAGCACGGCCTGACGAGCCAAATACTGGACCAGACCGACGTGCTGACGTGGTGGGGCCATTGCGCGCACGGCGAGGTGGAGGACAAGATCGTTGACCGCGTGCAGGAGCGCGTGCTGCAGGGCATGGGGCTCGTGGTGCTGCACTCCGGCCATTACTCGAAGATTTTCAAGCGGCTGCTGGGCACGACCTGCTCGCTGACGTGGCGCGAGGCGGGCGAGAAGGAGCGCATTTGGGTTTGCAACCCAGGCCACCCGATCGCGCAAGGCATCGACAAGTGCTTCGAGATCGAGCACGAGGAAATGTATGGTGAGCCCTTTGCCATCGCCAACCCGGACGAGGTTGTTTTCACCAGCTGGTTCGAGGGGGGCGAGACGTTCCGCTCCGGCTGCACGTGGAAGCGGGGCAACGGCAAGATTTTCTATTTCCGCCCCGGCCATGAGACCTACCCGACCTACTACCAGAAGGAAGTGCGTCGTGTGATCGAGAACGCGGTTTATTGGGCCGAGCCGGAGGGCTCGCGCTGGATCGATAGCGCACCTAACATCCCGATCGAGCAAGCGCGGGAGAAGATTTCACAAAAAGGCGATTCCCTGCATGCGCCGGGCGAAGCGGGCTTTAAGTAATAGCGGCAAGCCCCGTCCGGAAAATAAATCGTCGGAATCTGGAGGGAAAGCCATTTGTTTGTTCGGAGCGGAAGACTTGTCGCTTCCGCAGGAATCATGCGGAGTACGATGACGCTCGTATCACGCAAACAGGTGCGCGATTAGGAAAAATTTGCTATTGACATGGATAAAGGATCCATCTAACAAAAGCCTCAATTAGAGCATTCTATAGGCATTTTTACTTAAAATTCATAAAAACCTCTTCAAACTCGGTCACAAAGATCGCCTCGGGACTTTTCGCCGTTGCATTGGTCTTGGTGGCTGCCACGTCCGCTCAAGCGCAGATTCTCCTGCAGGTCAGCATTTCAGGCAGTATT
>CAZZWT010000251.1:0-4781 GCA_964657775.1 uncultured Candidatus Methylacidiphilales bacterium
GGAGGCGTCGGCCATCGGGTAGTTCGGCGTGAAGGGGAGCGTCTCCGCCTTGCCACCCTTGCCGGCGCGGACGAATTCGCCGGTGTAGATGTTCAGGCCGAGGAAGTCGCTCGGCGTGGAGGCGAGAGCGAGGTCGCCCTTCTCGAACTTGGGTCGGTCCTTGCCTTGTGAACGCAGGTACGCGGCCGAGTAGGCGCCGGTGAAAATGGGCTCAAGCACGCGCGCATTCGCCGAGATGAAAGCCGCGCGGGCCGCTGCGATGTGCTCGGTCGTCTCCATGAGGGGAATAGTGACGGTGGAATTATCGGTGAGCCCGACGCGCGCGCCGCGGCCGCCATGCTCGCGCACGGCGCGGACACCGAGGCCATGGCACATGATGGCATGGTGATAGGTCTGGTTGACAACGCCCGGCCCTTCGTTGACCGAGGGCGCCTTGCCCCCACCGCCGCCGCCATAACCATGGTCGGTAAAGCACATGATTTCGTTGAGCGTGATCCAATTTTTGACCTTGTCGCCGTAGGCCTTGACGATGGTCCCGGCATATTGGGCGAAGGCCTCCGTCACGCCGCGCACCCGCCAGCCGCCTTCGTCCTCGAGCGCCTGCGGCAGGTCCCAATGAAACATCGTCACCCACGGCGTGATGCCTTCGTTCAGCATGGCATCGATCAGTCGGTGATAGAAATCGACACCCTTCCGGTTGACGGCGCCGCGGCCTTGCGGATAAATGCGCGGCCAGGCGAGCGAGAGGCGGTAATGCTTCGCGCCGAACTGGCGCATGAGGGCGAAATCCTTTTTATAAAGATGATAATGGTCGCACGCGACATCGAGCGTGTCGTTGTTGAGAATGTGCCCACCCTTGTGCGCGATCTTGTCCCAGATCGATTCGCCCTTGCCGTCCTCGAACGCCGCGCCCTCGATTTGCGGAGCGGCAGCGGCGTAGCCCCAGACGAACTTATTGGGAAAGCGATAGGCGGATTTCATGTCAGTTGAGTTGTAGCGGCGGTCAAGGACGGTCGCAAGGTTGCAAGTCGGCGGGAAACGGCGCTCGCGGCACCACTCATGGTTTCACCGTCCGCCTGAGAACAAGATCGTTCGGATGCCCGCCGTTCCTTTTTAAAAATAGATGCAACCGCGGGAGAAGCCGGAGCGTAAAGCTATGAAACTTCCGAAAAATTTCGGAAATTCGATAGCAAATATAAACTCAAACACAAGAACACGAATGAAAAACATCCTAGTCGTCGGAACACTTGCACTTAGCTTGGCAACCTCATCGGTCATGGCTTATCCCATGGTCGGAGGCGCGGCCATGTCGCCGGAAAAGAACATCATCGAAAATGCGTCCAAGTCGTCGGACCACACGACACTCGTGGCGGCGGTGAAGGCGGCGGGTTTGGTGGAAACGCTTGAAGGTAAAGGGCCCTTCACGGTCTTCGCCCCGACGAACGAGGCCTTTGCCGCGCTCCCGGCGGGAACGGTGGATAATCTTCTCAAGCCGGAAAATAAAGATCAGCTGGTCAAGATCCTGACCTACCATGTGGTGCCAGGCAAGCTGACGGCCAAGAAGCTTTTGGCCCAGATCAAGGAAGGTGGCGGACAGGCGACGCTGAAGACCGTCCAAGGCGAGGAGCTGACCATCATGGCGGCGGGGGACAACGGCGTTTCGATCAAGGATTCGCAGGGGAACACGGCCACCGTGACGATCCCGAATGTGGTTCAATCGAATGGCGTCATCCACGTCATCGACAAGGTTTTGATGCCTTAGTCGGGACAAGCTGGGCGCCGTCCCGCCGAGGCGGGACGGCGTTCACAGATTTACGACGCCTTGCGGACGATCTGGCGCAGGACGTAGGGCAGGATGCCGCCGTGCTGGTAGTAGTCGACCTCGATGGGCGTGTCGATGCGGAGGACGAGCGGGACGTTTTCGATCTTGCCGTCGGCGCGCTTGATTTCGAGCATGACGACTTGGCGCGGCTTGATGTTGTCATCGAGCCCGCGCAGCGAGTAGACCTCGGTGCCGTCAAGCTTGAGCGAGGCCGCGTTGACGCCGTCGGCGAAGCAGAGCGGAAGCACGCCCATGCCGACGAGATTGCTGCGGTGAATGCGCTCAAAGCTCTGCGCGATGACAGCCTTGACGCCGAGCAGGCGCGTGCCCTTCGCGGCCCAGTCCCGCGAGCTGCCGGTGCCGTATTCCTGGCCCGCGATGATGATGAGCGGCGTGCCGGCGGCCTGATATTTCATTGAGGCGTCGTAGATGCTCATCGGCTCCGCGCCGGGGTAGAACTTGGTCACGCCGCCTTCGATCGGCTGGCCCTTGTCGTCGAGACCGGCCATGAGATTCTTCACGCGTACGTTGGCGAAGGTGCCGCGCGTCATGACGCGATCGTTGCCGCGGCGCGAGCCGTAGCTGTTGAACTCTTCCTTCGGCACGCCTTCCGCGACGAGATACTTTCCGGCGGGTGAGCTGGCCTTGAAGCTGCCGGCGGGCGAGATGTGGTCCGTGGTGACCGAGTCGCCGAAGATGCCGAGCGGGCGCGCCTCGATGATCTCGGTGATGTGGCCGGGCTCCATGGAGAAGTCGGTGAAGAAGGGAGGCTCCTGGATGTAAGTGCTTTTTTCATCCCAGCCGTAGGTCTCGCCGGTCGAGCCCTTGATGCTGTTCCACGCCGGATTCTGCTCGGCGAAGTTACCGTAGTTCTTGCGGAAGACATCGGGCATGACGGACGAGCCGGCGAGCGCCTTGACCTCGGCCGTCGTGGGCCAGATTTCCTTGAGGTAAACGGGCTTGCCGTCCTTGTCGTTGCCGAGCGGCTCGGAATCGAGGTCGATATCGACACGGCCGGCGAGCGCGAACGCAACGACGAGCGGAGGCGACATGAGGAAGTTGGCCTTGATGCTGGGATGCACACGCGCCTCGAAATTGCGATTGCCGGAGAGCACGCTGGCGGCGACGAGATCGGTCTTGGTGATGGCTTCGTCGATGACGGGATCGAGCGGGCCGGAATTACCGATGCACGTGGTGCAGCCGTAGCCGACCGTCTGGAAGCCGAGCTTGTCGAGATAGGGCGCGAGGCCGGTCTTCTCGAAGTAATCGGTAACGACGCGCGAACCGGGCGCGAGCGAGGTCTTCACCGCGGCGTTGACGGTGAGTCCACGCTCGACCGCCTTCTTGGCCAGGAGCCCGGCGGCAATCATCACGCTCGGGTTGCTGGTGTTGGTACAGCTCGTGATCGCGGCGATGAGGACGCTGCCGTGCTTGAGATCGACGTCGGTCTTGGGCTTGGTGCCGTTGACGCTGACGACCACATGCGCGTCGCGCTTGTCCTTCTTATCAAATCCATTTTCCTTCACCGGCTTGTCGAGCGAGGTGAGGAACTTGCTCTTCAGGTCGGGCAAACGGATGCGGTCCTGCGGACGCTTCGGGCCGGCCACGCTGGGCGAGACGTCGCCGAGGTCGAGCTCGAGGTCGGTGCTGTAGATGATGCCGTCGTCCTTGGTCGGGATGCCGAACAGCTTCTGCGCCTTGAAGTAGGTCTCGAAAGCCTCGAGCTGCGCCTGCGTGCGGCCCGTGGCGCGGAGGTAATTGACCGATTCCGCATCGACCGGGAAGTAGCCCATGGTCGCGCCATACTCGGGCGCCATGTTGGCGATGGTCGCGCGGTCGGGCAGCGAGAGCGAGGTGGCGCCGGGGCCGTAAAACTCGACGAACTTGCCGACGACCTTCTGCTTGCGCAGCATCTCGGTGACGTGGAGCGCGAGGTCGGTGGCGGTGACGCCTTCCTTCAGCGCGCCGGTCATGTGGACGCCGACGACTTCGGGCGTCAGGAAATAAACCGGCTGGCCGAGCATGCCCGCTTCCGCCTCAATGCCGCCCACGCCCCAACCGACGATGCCAAGGCCGTTGATCATGGTCGTGTGCGAATCGGTGCCGACGAGGGTGTCGGGATAGGTCACGGTCTCGCCGTCGATGGTGGCGGAGAGAACGCCCTTGGCGAGATACTCGAGATTGACCTGGTGGACGATGCCGATGCCGGGCGGGACGACCTTGAAGGTCTCGAACGCCTGCTGGCCCCACTTGAGGAATTCGTAGCGCTCGCGATTGCGGAAGAACTCGAACTCGAGGTTGCGCGTCATGGCGTCGGCGCTGCCAGCGACATCGACTTGAACGGAGTGATCAACTACGAGATCGACAGGGACGAGCGGCTCAATGAGCTTCGGGCTCTTGTTGAGCTTTTCCACCGCATGACGCATGGCGGCGAGATCAACGAGAAGCGGCACGCCGGTGAAATCCTGCAATACGATGCGCGCGACGACAAAGGGAATTTCATCGGTGGACGGCTTCTTGGCATTCCAGTTGGCGAGCGTCTTGATATCATTTTCGCTCACGCGCTTTCCGTCGAAGTTGCGTAACACGGCCTCGAGCACGATGCGGATGCTGACGGGGAGTTTCGAAATGGGCCCCACGCCGGCTTCTTCCAGCGCCGGCAACGAATAGTATGTTACTTTTTGACCAGACTGGGTGGTTGTGGAGCGGAGAGAATTGAACTGATTGTGGAGTGCCATAAATTTGAGTACGTAATTAGTATGACCGAGAACTAGCACGCTTCAAGCCGCAAGCAGCCTAAAATAGGTTACTTCGGCGGAAAAAGTGCGACGGCGGCGGCGAAATTGCGCAGGTGTAACGGGACGATCGTAACCGAGTTGGCATTCTTTAGGCTGGGACAAGGTCCGAACAAATAACCCAGAAAGGAAATCCGTCCTGATGAAAACAGCCGACACGATGG
>CAZZWT010000252.1:0-4775 GCA_964657775.1 uncultured Candidatus Methylacidiphilales bacterium
CGAGACGTTCTTGTTTACCGCGACTCGGGCGGCCTCTTCGGCGGCGCCACGTTTGGCGGCAGCACGGTGGAAGTGAAGACCCAGATCAATCGCGAAGCCTATGGCCCGCTCGGCCACGTGCGCGATATTCTCGAAGGCACCACGCCCGTGCCGGATCACGCCAAGCGCCTGTACGATTTGCTCGACGGCAAGCGCTAGTATTTTCTCCGCTGTGCTCGTTAGAGCCCAGAAAGATGGGCCGACGAAACCCAAGGTTCGCGCACGGACGCTGACCTTGGGTTTTCATTTTGTTCTTCCTCTCTTCGAGCGTTCGTCCGATTTGACGAAATGACGGAATTGTCGGAAATTGAAAAGGGTTGAATGGACAGGTGAAACACTTCCACTTTGCCAATTCCGTTAAATTCGCAAATTCCGTTATCCCCGCAAAAGTCAGACGAGTCGATGAAAACCATTTCCCGAAACTACCCATCTTTGAGGCTTCATCGGTTTTTTTACCTCTCAAACTCGCCCACAATCCTTGCCGCATTCGCTTCACTTTTCGCGGCTTCCCGGTCAGGTGAACACATTGTAAACACCTAAAAATAATGCACCTTCTGACGTGCTTTCGCTTGGCAGCGATAATAGCGTGGACTACTTTAGACGATACCAGTTGTAAAAAGGAAAGCTGTGCCCGCCAACGACGATTTTATTCTTGAGCTGCTGATCAACCACGGGTTGATCCAACCATCCGACTTGGAAGACGCCCGCCGCGCGTCGAGTAACAACGGCCACACCGCCGTGGAGGAGCTCGTCCGCCGCGGCATGGTCACGGACCTTGACATTCTGCGCACCACCGCCGCCGAGGCCGGCGTCGAGTTCCTCGAAAAGATCGAGACCGTGCCCGATGATGCGGTCAAGGCTGTGCCGCGCCAACTTGCCCACCGGCTCAGCGTCATGCCCCTTCAGCTCGAAGGTCGGCACCTGCGCGTCTCGCTCGCCGACCCCTTTAATTTCGACGCCATCGACACGCTGAGCAAGGAACTCCGCTACGACATCGACATCGTCGTCTCGCCCGCGGAGGAAATCGACAACGCCTTGAAGCGCCACTACGGCAACGCCAGCGACATCGTCGGCGCGCTCATCGGAGACGAAAACAGCGGCGATGCCCTCAAGGTTAAGGAAACGGTCAGGCCCGGTGACGAGAATGCCACGCGCGAAGCCGGCGACGACGCCCACATCATCCGCCTGGTCAATTTGATGATTTTGGAGGCGCAGCGCCTCAAGGCCTCGGATATTCACCTCGAACCGATGGAAAAGCGCCTACGCCTCCGCTACCGGATCGACGGCGTGCTCCAAGTCATGCAGGACCCGCCCAAAAAACTCCAAGCCGCGATGGTCAGCCGCTTGAAGATCATGTCCAACATGAGCATCTCGGAAAAGCGTCTGCCGCAGGATGGCCGCATCCAGCTCCGCGCGAACGAGGGCAAGACCGCGATCGACTTGCGCGTTTCCACGATTCCGACCAATCACGGGGAATCGATTTGTATGCGTATTCTCGACAAGACGAGCCTCACGCTCGGCTTGACGGAACTCGGCTATCTCTCCGACGACCAGGCCACGATGGAGCGCATTCTCGGCCTGCCCGACGGCATCTTCCTTGTCACCGGCCCGACCGGTTCCGGTAAATCGACCACGCTCTACGCGTGCTTGAACATGATGAACAAGCCGGACCGCAAGATCATCACCGTCGAGGACCCGGTCGAGTATCAGCTCAACGGCATCAACCAGGTGCCGGTAAACGCCGACGTGGGCATGACCTTCCCCGCCGCGCTGCGCGCCATGTTGCGCCAGGCGCCCAACATCATCATGGTCGGCGAAATTCGTGACTTGGAAACGGCGTCGATCGCGATCAACGCGTCGCTCACCGGTCACCTCGTCTTCAGCACGCTGCACACCAACGATGCGCCTGGCGCCGTCACCCGTCTCGTCGATATCGGCGTGAAGCGCTTTCTCGTCGCCTCGTCCGTGCGTGCCATCATGGCGCAGCGTCTCGTCCGCAAGATTTGCAAGAATTGCATCGAGCCCTACGAGCCGACTGAGGATGAGTTGCGCTCGCTCAATCTCAATGCTGACCAAATCGCGGGGGCCACGTTCCGCAAAGGCCGCGGTTGCGACAAGTGTCGCGGCACCGGATGCAAGGGCCGCATGGGCATCTTCGAGATCTGCGTGCTGGACGATGAACTGCGTCGCATGGTCAACGAGGGCTTGGGAGTTTCCGCCATTCGCCAACGCGCGCGCGATCTCGGCATGCGCACCCTGCGCGAGGACGGCATCCGCAAAGTTTTGGCCGGCATGACGACGCCGGACGAAGTCATTTCGGCCACGATGGGAGACAAGGAATAGTATGGATCCCGAAATGCTTTTGACCTTCCTGCGGGACAACGGCGTCATCGACGACACCCTGATGAGCGAGCTGCAGGATGAGCAATCGCGCAGCGGCAAGCCGATTGAGGAAATCATCGCCAACAACGGCGTTATGCGGCTCACCGATCTTTACCAGATGATCGCGTCGGCGCTCGGCTCCGAGGTGGTTGACGTGACCACGATGGAATTCCCGCCCGACCTGCTCAGCCTCGTCCCGCCCCAGACGGCGCGCTTGCAGGGCGTTCTCCCGCTCGATTTCGACGGCAGCATCCTCCGCGTCGCGGTCTCGAATCCGCTCGACCCCAATGTCACGGACAATCTGCGCTTCGCCACCAACAAGGACATCCTGATCTACGTTGCCCCTGCCGCGCAAATCCAGTCGATGATTGAGAAGTTCTATGGCTCGGAAGTTTCCGACATGGAAAGCGTCTTGCAAAGCCTTGCGGGCGACGTGCAACAAGCCGTGGGCGCGGGCGATGTCATCGATATCGAGGGAGCCTCCTCCGCGCCAATCGTGAAGTACGTCAATACTGTCCTGGCCCAGGCGATTCAAGCGCGGGCCAGCGATATTCACTTCGAGCCGTTCGAGACCGAATTCAAGATCCGCTACCGCGTCGATGGCGCGCTTTACGAAATGGCGCCCCCTCCCCGCGCGCTTTCCACCGCCATTACCTCGCGTATCAAGGTCATGTCCAACATGAACATCGCCGAGCGCCGTCTGCCGCAGGATGGCCGTATTCAAACGACGATGTCGGGACGCCAGGTCGATTTGCGCGTCTCGACGCTGCCCACGCAATTCGGCGAAAGCATCGTACTTCGCGTGCTTGATCGCACCACGGTGAAGCTGGACCTCGCCGCCATCGGCCTGCCGAAGCGTATTTACGATTACATCTGCGCAGTCATTGAGAAGCCGAACGGCATCTTCATTGTTACGGGTCCGACCGGCTCGGGCAAGACGACCACGCTTTACGCCTGCCTCAACCGCATCAACACCGAGGATTCCAAGCTGCTCACGGCCGAGGAACCGGTGGAGTATGAAATCGAGGGCATCCAGCAGGTGCCGATTAATGAGGCGATCGGGCTGACGTTCGGTCGCTGCCTGCGCGCCTTTTTGCGCCAGGATCCGGACCGTATCATGGTGGGAGAAACGCGCGACTTGGAAACCGCTCAGATCGCCATTCAGGCGTCGCTCACCGGTCACTTGGTGTTTACCACGCTGCACACGAACGACGCTCCCGGCGCCGTCGCGCGCTTGATCGATATGGGCGTCGAGCCGTTCCTCATCGCCTCCTCGCTGGAAGGCGTCCTCGGCCAGCGGCTCGTGCGCAAAATTTGCACCAACTGCCGCACGCCGTACGAACCGAGTGAAACGATTCTGCGCCAGATCGGTCTATCTATACATGACATTGGCGAGAAAAACTTTTACTACGGCACCGGTTGCGATCAGTGCAATCAGACCGGGTATAAGGGCCGCAAGGGCATCTACGAATTGCTCGACATCAACGAGCCGATTCGCGAGCTCATTTCGCAGCGCGCGCCTTCCGTCGTCATTCGCCAGAAAGCGATTGAGATGGGCATGACCACGCTCCGCATGGACGGTCTGCGCAGTATTTTTGATGGTGATACCACGATCGAGGAAGTCCTGAAATACACTTAGTCAGTAACGCAAAATACCTCTCCCTATTATGCCCAAATTCTCCTACACAGCGGTAGACGCGCGCGGTAAACAAGCCAACGGCTTTGTCGAGGCGAATGACCAGAGCGATGCGATCACGCAGATTCGCCAGCTCGGTTTCTACCCGCAGCGACTCGACGAAGCCAAGGACGACATGAAGGAAGCCGTCGCCGCGGAAAGCAAGCCCGCAGCGAAAAAAGGCGGCGCGAAGGTGAAGTCGAAGATCCTCACCATCTTCACGCGGCAGCTGGCCACCCTGATCGAGGCCGGTCTGCCCCTGATGCGCAGCCTCAACACGCTGGCCAAGCAGGAGCGCAATCCCGTCATGCGTGCGACCATGGTGCAACTGGCCGAGGCGGTGGAAAGCGGCGGCACGTTCTCCGAAGCGCTGGCGCAGCACCCGCGGATTTTCGACAAACTCTACATCAACATGGTGAAGGCCGGTGAGCTGGGTGGCGTGCTCGAAATCGTCCTGAACCGCCTGGCCGAGTTCCAGGAAAAGTCGCAGAAGATCAAGGGCAAGGTCGTGTCGGCGATGGTTTACCCGCTCGTCGTGCTTGTCATTGCGGCGGCGATTTTGACCTTCTTGCTCATCTTTATCGTGCCGAAATTCCAGCAGATCTTCACCGACGCACTGCCAGGCAAGCCCCTGCCGGGTGTCACGCTCTTCGTCATCTGGTGCAGCCATACGCTTGTG
>CAZZWT010000253.1:0-4724 GCA_964657775.1 uncultured Candidatus Methylacidiphilales bacterium
GACGCGGCGTTGCCGCTGGCATTGACCGCATATTTTGAAGGCGCCTCCGGCGCACCGCCGCTAGGGCCAGCGGCGGCTACCTGAAGGCACTTTAATCGCATACTAAAACGGTTCATCTACGCCTCAGTTCACGAGTCTTGAAAAATTGCATGAGGGGCGGCACGTAGGACACGCCCGTCTCCAGTTCCAGCGAATCGACCGCCTCGGCATTGAGCATACGGCGCAGCGCATCGACGTTTTTGCGCGACAATTCCGCGAAGCGGGCGCGCACTTGAGGGTTCGAGGTCGAAAGCTCCAGCATCTCGCCCGTCTCCGCATCTTCAATGGCCAGCAGGCCGACATCGGGCAACTCATGCTCGCGGCGATCCTGGATGTGCAGGGCGACCAGATCGTGCCGCGTGTGGGCGAGACGAATGGCGCGTTGCAACGCCGCCAGCGCCTTGGCCTGGTCGCCGGAAGTCTGGAAATCGGAAATCAGGAAGGTGACCGCCTTGCGCTGCGTGACGCGGTTGGCGAAGTCGAGCGCCTGCACGATGTCGGTGCCGCGGTGCTTCGGCTCGAAGTAAAGGATTTCGCGCACGACCCGCAGCACGTGGCGGCGGCCTTTCTTTGGAGGAATGTATTGCTCGATCTGATCGCTGAAGAGGATGAGGCCCACCTTGTCGCTGTTATGAATGGCGGAGAAGGCGAGGACGCTGGCCAGTTCCGCCGCCATCTCGCGCTTGCTTTGCGAAGTGGAACCGAAGTTGCCCGAGGCGCTGACATCGACCAGGAGCAGGATGGTGAGCTCGCGCTCCTCCGTGAATTTCTTGACGAAGGGGCGGCCATTGCGCGCGGTGACGTTCCAGTCAATCGTGCGCACCTCATCGCCGGGCACATACTCGCGCACTTCGTCGAAGTCCATGCCCCGGCCCTTGAAGACCGAGTGGTACTCGCCGCCCATCGAGCTATCGACGAGCCGGCGCGTGCGAATCTCGATCTGCCGGACTTTCTTGAGAATTTCCTTCGTCTTTTGCGCATCCATAGCGGTCGCTTCGGAATTACGGAACGGGGATGGTGTCGACGATTTTCTGCACCACGGCATCGGAAGTGAGACCTTCCGCCTCCGCCTCGTACGAGATGCTGACGCGATGGCGCAGCACATCGAGCGCGAGGTTCTTCACATCCTGCGGCGTGACATAGCCACGGCCCGCGAGAAATGCAGCAGCCTTCGCCGCGATGGTGAGATTGATTGTGCCGCGCGGTGACGCGCCGTATTGGATATAGCCGCCGAGGTCGAGGCCGTAGGCCTTGGGATCGCGCGTGGCGAGGATGAGATCGACGATGTATTCGCGCACTTTCTGGTCGATATAGATGGTGTTGACCACCTCGCGTGCGGCGATGATGTCGTCGGTGGTAACGACAGGCTGGACTTCGAGATTCGGTTTGCTTGTGCCCATGCTTTCCTGGATCGCGAGTTCTTCCGCTCGGTTCGGATAACCGATGACGAGCTTTAGCATGAAGCGATCAACCTGGGCCTCGGGCAGCGGGTAGGTGCCTTCCTGCTCGATCGGGTTCTGCGTGGCGAGAACGAGGAAGGGCTCGGGCAAAAGGTAGGTGTCATTGCCGAGCGTGACCTGCCGTTCCTGCATCGCCTCGAGCAGTGCGCTTTGCACCTTCGCGGGCGCGCGGTTGATTTCGTCGGCGAGGACGAGGTTCGCGAAGATCGGGCCGTGCTTGGTCTCGAAGGTGCCTTCGCGTGGATTATAAATCAGCGTGCCGACGATATCGGCGGGCAGCATGTCGGGCGTGAATTGGATACGCTGGAATTTTCCCTGGATGGCGCCGGCCAGCGTGCGGAGCGAAAGGGTCTTGGCCAGGCCGGGCACGCCTTCGAGCAAAAGATTGCCGTTGGCGAGCAGACCGACCAGCAGGCGATTGACGAGTTGATTCTGGCCGACGATCACGCGCGCCATTTCCTGCTGCAGCGGGCGCACCCAGCCGGACGTGCGCTGCACTGCCTCGGTGATGGCCTGAATGCCGGCATTCTGCTGGCCGCCGGGGACGGGCGGAAGCTTGCGTTGGATTTGCGGGGGGACCGAACCGGCGACGGTGGTGTTCGCGCCATTTTCGGACGGATTGTAGACGTGAGTGGGCATAGGATTTGGAATGATTTTGGTTAGATGAAGGCCGGTTCGGCGGTGAACTTCATGTTGGCAATTTAACATGACCTTCCTTGCAGATCATTGCCTGCATGATTACAAGTGATTAAGAAAATCACCTCTGGGAATAATCCTTGGGGACTATTCCGCCTCAAGGATGTAGCCGAGGCCGCGCTGGGTCTTGATCCGTTGCGGATCAAAACCCTTGTCGACCTTGTTGCGCAAACGGCAGACGAGGACGTCGACGACGTTCGTTTGCGGCTCGAAGGCATAGTCCCAAATATGGCTAAGGATCATGTTCTTGGTCACGAGGCGGCCGGCGTTGCGCATGAGGTATTCAAGCAGCGCAAACTCGCGCGCCTGGAGGTCGATCGACTTGCCGTTGCGCGTGACTTTGCGCGTCTGCAAATCGAGCGAAAGATCGGCCACGGTCAGCGCGGTGGGTTCGGCCGTGCGCGAGGAGCGGCGCACCAGTGCTTCCACGCGCGCGAGCAATTCCACGAACGAAAACGGCTTGGTCACGTAGTCGTCGCCACCGCTGCGCAAGCCGCGCACCCGATCGTCGATGCTCGCCTTGGCACTGAGCAGCAGGACGGGGGTCAGGATTTTCTTTTCGCGAATTTTGGTAACGACGCTGAGGCCATCGAGACTCGGCAGCATGATGTCGAGCACGACCACGTCGTAGGGCTCTTCGAGCGCGTGGGAGAGGCCCTCGGCGCCATCGGCGTAGTGATCCACCGCGAAGCCGCTTTGCTTGAATCCCTTTACAATTAAGGAGGCAATCTTGGGATCATCTTCCACGACGAGCATTCGCATAGGCGGCGACAAACTAAAGAAATCGGCGAAAGGAGGCACGATAATTATACGATTGACTTCGATCATATAATAATCGAAGCTGTCGTGACGCTCATGAAAGTCGCCTCGTCGATCATTGCCGCGCGGCGCAAGTCGCTGGCCGAGATGCTGCAGAATCATCGCTATCTTCCCCTCGCCGAAGTGTGCGCGCGGCTCGGCATTTCCGAAGCGACAGCACGGCGCGACCTGCGTGTGCTCGTCCGCGAGAACAAGATCACCCGGACCTACGGCGGCGCGCTGGGCCACTTCGATGCCACGTTCACGTCCTTCGCCGATAGGCGCGTGGTGGACCACGACGTCAAGGCGCGCCTGGCCCAGAAAGCGCGCGGCTTTATTAAAGCGAACACGACCTGCTTTTTCGATGGTGGCACGAGCATCTTCGCGCTGGCCGAGGCGGTTTATCGCCAGCCGGTGGCCGATCTCCGCGCGGTGACGAACAGCCTGCCCGTCGCGGAGATGCTGGGCCGTGCGGACATTGAGGTCCACCTGCTCGGCGGGCGTTTTCTCCAGCGGCAATCGCTGCTGCTTGGTGCCGACACACGGCGCGCGGCGCGTCTCTGGAAGTTCGACCTCGTCTTCCTCGGTGCGGAGGGCCTCAGCCGCGGCGGCATCTGGGCGAGCGAGCCCGAGGTGGCCGCGTTCCAAAAGACGCTCATCGCGCAGGCAAAGCGGGTCGTCGTCTGCGCGACAGCGGCCAAGCTCGATCGTGAGACCGGCGTTTTTCTCTCCGCCTGGACGCCCAAGTTTCAACTGGTGACGGATATCACCGCAACTGTGTGCAAGCGTCGCGGCTTGCCCGGTTAGACTTATTTCTTTAATCAAAAATCCCCATGCCCTCCAAAAAAACTACCCTCATCTACCTCGTCGCTAGCGGCGATCTTCGCGCGTCCGCCAACCAAAAATGCCAGGCCGCGCAGGACGCCTTGGAAAAGGACCTCATCGCGGTGATCAAGAAGGAAGGTTACACCGTGAAGCGCGCGCACGGCTTCGACAGGAAGAAGGGGCACAGCTTCATCGACAGCCAGAAATATGGGATGGAAGTCTTCCGCGATATTCCCGCCGACGCGCCGCTCATCATCGCCGAGGCCGTGTGGCAATACAGCCACCACGTGCTCGCAGGCCTGACCACGCATCGCGGGCCGATCCTCACCGTGGCGAACTGGAGCGGCACGTGGCCGGGGCTCGTCGGCATGCTCAACCTCAACGGCTCGCTGACCAAGGCAGGTGTCCCTTACAGCTCGTTGTGGAGCGAGGATTTTACCGACGCTTACTTCCTGAAGAACCTCCGCTCGTGGCTCGCGACCGGCAAGGTGAAGCACGACACGTCGCACGTCACGCCGCTGAAGAATGCCAAGGTTCCTGGCTCCGCGGCCAAGATCGGTCAGGCCTTCGCCAAAAAGTTGAAGCACGAGAAGCTCATCATGGGCGTGTTCGACGAAGGCTGCATGGGCATGTTCAACGCGATTATCCCGGATGAATTGCTGCACCCCACCGGCGTCTTCAAGGAGCGCCTCAGCCAGTCGTCGCTCTTCGCCAAGATGCAGACGGTGAAGGACACCGAGGCGCGCGCCGTTTACGATTGGCTGCTGGCCAAGGGGATGAAGTTCAACCTGGGCAAGGACGAGGCCACGGAACTGACCGAGGCGCAGGTGCTCCAGCAATGCAAGATGTACATCGCGGTGGTGCGCATCGCGGCCGAGTTCGGCGCGCAGACGGTCGGCATCCAGT
>CAZZWT010000254.1:0-4713 GCA_964657775.1 uncultured Candidatus Methylacidiphilales bacterium
AGGATAACGCGCTGGACGGTTATGCGCTTAATGTTTTTCCGGCAGCGGGAACCCGGCGAGGAAGGCAGTTTCCAGCGCCTCGGCATCCAGGTCGGGCGAATGCTGGAAGTTGAACTGGATCACCCAGCCACCCTGGCAATAATAATAATGCTCCTGGGCGCCCATCGCGCCCGCGCCGTTGACGGCGAAACCGGTGTTTTCCCATCCTGCAACCGCCGGCGGCGCCAGGTCGAAGGACACGCCCGCGCGCTTGGACGCCGTCGCGCGGTCATCGGTGGCCTCATGGTCGCGACGCTTTTCACACTCCTTTTCGTGCCGGTGGTCTACAGCGTGCTGCGCCGGAAAGACAGGAACACGGAAATCGATCCGCTCCTCTTTGAACCGGACGAATACGAAGTCGACGACTCGACCGGCCACGTGGACGTTGATGTAACCGCCACAAACGGCGGCAACGGCCACCCGCGTTCTCTTCGCGGTTCACCCGGGACGCAGGTCTGATTTTTCCACTATGAGCACTTCCCCCATTCCGAAAAAGAATCCGGCACCGGCTTCGCCCGGCGTTGTTCCGGCTCCGGCGCGCAAAAAGAGCGGGTCTGGGTTTCAAGTCGTGCTCGTCGCCAGCCTGATCATACTGGGCGCGCTGCTCTACTTCTTCGGCATCGCGCCGCGCTTCGCGGAAAATTCCGACCTTGATCGCGAACAGAAAATCAGCACGCAGCGCATCGTCGTTTACGGCGTCGCACGCCTGGCCGCACCGAAGGTCGAACTCCCGCTGCCCGGCACGGTGCAGGCGTTTCAGCAGGCTTCCATCTATGCGCGTACCAGTGGTTACGTTAAAAAATGGAACGCCGACATTGGCGACGTTGTACACGAAGGCGAGCTATTGGCAGAGATCGATACACCCGAGGTTGACCATCAACTCGAGCAGGCCAAGGCGACCGTCGAGCAAGCCAGGGCGGCACTCACCATCGCGCAAAGTGCGGCCGATCGCTGGAACGCGATGGTGAAGGCCAAGGCTGTTTCGCAGGAGGATGCCGATGAGAAGAACGCAACGCTGGCCGAGGCGAAGGCGACCCTCGATGCCGACCAGGCAACGGTGGGCCAGCTCACCGCGCAGGAGAATTTCAAGCATATCGTCGCGCCCTTTACCGGCACGATCACCTATCGCAACATCGAGGTCGGCAACCTCGTCACCGCGCCGACCGGCTCGAATGCGAACACCTCCGGCACGACGGAAATTTATCGCATTGCGCAGACCGATCCGCTCCGCGTCTATGTCGACGTGCCCGAATCGGCCACCCGTGCCATCGCGCCTGGCGTCGAGGCCGTCCTGCATGTTGCGCAATATCCCGACCGCGTTTTCCATGGCGAAGTCGCCCGCAGCGCCGGGGCACTCGACACGGTCTCCCGCACGCTGAAGACGGAGATTCGCGTCTCCAATCCCGATGGCGCGCTGCTGCCCGGCGCCTACGCGGAGGTGCGGCTGAACCTGGTCGATGGCGCACCGGCGATTCTTATTCCGGCCAATACGCTCATCGTGAACTCCTCCGGCACACAAGTCGCATTGATTGAAAACCTCGACGGCCAGGACAAAATCCATTTTCTGCCGGTCAAAGTCGGCCGCGATTTCGGCACCGAGGTCGAGATTCTGCAGGACGTAAAAGAAGGCGACCGGTTGGTGACCAATCCCGCCGCCGATCTGAGCGAAGGCGCCGTCGTCACCGCGAAGCCCTTGGCCAAGCCACCCGCGCCCACGGCACCGAGTACAGCGGTAAAGTCGTAATATCGAATCTCTCGTCCCTCAATTTTATTTGGGGACGAGAGAACGAAGAGACGGAAAACCCTACGGCTGCGCGGGCAGCTCATCCACGTTCAGCACGCGAGCGGCATCGAAGCTGATCTGCAGGCCCACTTTCTTGTGCGTGATGGGATCGGTCGTCCATCCGCCGGCATAGTCCCAATAATCGGGCGACTGCGCCGTGGGACGGCCGATCAACTTCACCAAATCGTCCTGAGACAGGTTGCGCAGGAAATCGCGCCACTCCTCGAGATCCAAATCGCGAGCCTGCGCCCGCTGCACCAGCTTCGCGTAATCGGCCGCGCGCTTGGCCTCGGCATCTTTCTCGGCTTGCGCGGCGTCGGCCAGGGTCTTCTGCGCCTGCGTCAGGAACGCCTGAGCATCAGCCACGTGGGGGCTGGCCGGGTAGGTCCAGACGTAGGCCTGCGCGAGGGCAGTCTGGTCGGGCAACTTCGCCTTGGGATCCTTGATCGCCGCCTGCAAGGCGGTGAAATCGGTCTCGTCCGGGTGCTCGTACTTCGCCAGCTCCCGGCGCAGCGCATCCGCCTTCGCCTGCACCGCCGCGGCCTGTTGTTGCAGCGCGGGCAATTCCAGTGCCAGCTTGTGCTTCTCCTCGCCGGCATCGGCCAAGGCCTTCTTGCTCTCGACCAGATCGCGGACCTCCTGCTTAAAGCCGGGCGTGAAGTAACCGAGCTGGTCGAGCATATCGAGCTTCTCCGCCGAAAGCTGGACATCGGCCCGGCCCGGCAAGGCAGCCAGGGTCAGCGCGCCAGTCGCGATCAACAGTGCAAGAAAAGTCTTCATAAGCCCTAGAAGTAATCGACGCCCTGCACGATGCCCTCGATGAAATTCACCGTCAACCCGTGCCGCTCGTTCGTTACTGGATTAAAGATCATCTGCTGGCGGTAACTCCAGAAATTCGGGCCCGTGTCGGAGGGCACGCCGAGCAGGTTCTTCACGTCGGGCCGACCCTTTCCGATCAGGACGTGGCGCATTTCCGAAAGTGTTACTTCACCCTTCGACGCGCGCGCCAGCAAATCGGCCCGCGCTAATTCCGCCTGGCGCGCCGCCTCGGCCTCGGCCTGCTTTTTCCTCGTATCGACCAGGATCATCTGGCTGTTGATCTCGTCCAGCTGCGTGTGCGCCAAACCACTTATCGAGCTGCTCGGGAATTTCGCGAGGAAGGCGACCAATTGGTCATGCGCCGCGGGCAGATCGCCCTTCGCCCGCGCCTGGATGATCTGGCTGAAAACGTAAAGATCGGAGTGCTTCTTTTCCTCGATCTCCTTGGTCAACTCAACCTCGTCGGTCTGGCCTTGCGCGATCTGGCTCTGTAGATCGGTCACCTTGGACTTCACGGAGTTCCGGTCCGCATCAGCCGTGGCCAGTTCGCCCTTGAACGAGTCGGCCTCGGCCTTCAAACGCGGCGTGATGGCCTGGTCGACAAACGCCGTGATCGTCGCGTTGCCCTTCAGGCCGATCATCGATTGCGCGATGAGGAAAAAGAGCAGCGTGTGCGCGACGATAACCGCAAGATAGAAAACCGCCGAAATGCCAAAGCTGGTGCGGTAGAGATAAAGGATCCAGACCAGTTGCGCCGCCAGCGCGACCAGCACGAGCACCGTCCCTGCGATGGCGATGAGCACTCCGGCGTAGACCAGCTTCAGGCTAAAGACCACCGCCAGCGTGAGTAGTCCGGAGTAGACGAAGCTGAGAAAAAGCCGCCCGCCCGCGTAAATAAAGGAGCGCTTGAACTCGGCAAATGCCGGCGCGAAGAAGTAGGCAAACCCACGGCTCATCAGGATGTCGACGACGGCGCCGGCCACCATCGTGATTACAATCACCCAGCCCAGCATCTCCAGCACCGCCGGCACGGCGAGCCGGAAAAGATCGGGCGCGGCCTTGCTAAAAAAAGGCGCAAGGTCGTCCTGATGGGCCGCCAAGTATTGGCCAAAAGTCGGGTGCGCGGCGGGGGCGGGCTCGGCGGCCAGCGCGGGCAGGCTCATCCCGGCCAGGAAAAACACCGCCCCGGCGCAGAAAAAAGCAGCCGCAAATCGTACCTTGAGAGTTTTTACACCCTGGGCGGGAACAGGGCGCGGAACATGGCCTTTCGTCATAGGGTTCGATAAATTACAAATGCGATTTCAATATGTTCCCAAGGCGGCAAAATTCTACTACTTGCCCCCACCTCTGTAACCAAGTATTTTGCGAGAGTGAAGAACCGGTTTCTCCTGATCAAGTGCATTACGATGGGGGCTCTCAGCTTCCCCTCGCCGTTTTTTATTTCCTTTTTCCTGATGAATGTCGATCCCGATTCTTACAACAGCGGGAATAAGTTCCTGCTGATCGCGATCCTGCTGCTCAGCGGCGCGCTAATCGGCGTAGGCTTTTACTACAAGGATTCGGCCGTGGCAGCGCTCAAGGATTGGTACCCTTCGGAAGACCCCAAGCGCTAGCCGCGCCTATTGCCCCTTGGCGAACTTGCTTACGAAGGCAGCCCAGACAATCGTACGCTGCGTGGCTTGCGCCTGCTCGTTCAACGTCGATTCTATCAAAGGGTTGCCACTGGCATCAGCCATGCGGGTCAGGATGTCGTTCTTGCGCTCGGAGTCGGAGGCATTCGCCATGTCGCCGAGTTCCTTCCAGCCAAAGCCGGAGAAACTGTACTGCGCCGTCCAGCCCGAGGTCAGTGCGACGCGCGTAAATGGCTCGCTGGAGAAGGGCGCTGCGGGCGTGCAGCGGGCCAGGGTGACCAGGAAGTCAGCCAACGTTTCCGGCGACACCGTGGCCGAGGCCGGGATGTGAATGACCAGCACGTTCGGCTGCATAAATGCGCCGAGATGTCCGTAGACGCCCACGTTGGAATACTTGCTCTTGGCCAGATTCGAGGTCAGCGGCATATCGACCATGAAATA
>CAZZWT010000255.1:0-4702 GCA_964657775.1 uncultured Candidatus Methylacidiphilales bacterium
TTTTAACTTATTCCGGTGGTGTCGGCCTGCTGGCCTCAACCACCGGCTACGGTTAGGGCAAGCCTCCGGCTTGCTAAAAACAGCCTACTCGGACTTTCGCAGAGGTCTCGAGTTGTCCGGACCGCCAGAAACCGAAATGCAGCCGCCACTTCGCTCATGGCTCCGAACGCATGCATGGCGTGTCCGGCGATTCGCATCAGAATCGGATGAGTCAGCTTTGGCGTCCAGCCCTGGGCGTCCCAGACGCGACGCTTCCGGCGCAGGGCTTGCGCCGGCTACCTTTTGGGCGGACGCTTTCCGAGAGGAGAAAATTTTCTTTCTGGTCGAAAGAAGAGTTTCTTCCCTTACAGTGGTAAGGAAAGAAAGTAGTTTATTTTATAACATGTTCTTTGATAGATAGATGTAGCTTATTCACAAGCTGGCACGGGCCAAGCAGAGGGTAATGGTATGAAAACCCAATCACTCGCATCCTTCGTTTGGAACACTTGGAAAGGCAAGCCCGCCGCCCCGAGCAAGTTCGTCCCCACCTCGTATAAAAAGCAGCCCATCGTCAAGTCGCGCATCGCCCCGGCAACGGTCACGGCCCGGAAGTCGGACGACGAATCCGCGAAAGTCCGCAGGCCGACGCAGAAGCTCACGGCCGAGCTCATTTCGAAGACGCAGCACCTCGACCCGTGCTTCGCGACCCTGTGGCGCCGCACCATCTAATGGCCATGGGTTCCGATTCCTCCCAGATTCCTCGCCCTTCGGCGACGATTCGCACGGTTCAGCTTCTGAACCTCCGCCGGCGGGTATCGAGCCACTCGGCCCAGCTCAGGTTGATGGCCGTCCACGGTGTTTTCGGCGAGAACGGCGTCGTGCGCCGTCGCCGCGTCACGCCGAATCCGCAACCCGCGGCGCGTGGGTTTGGCGTGCATTAGGCGCGCGGCGCGGGCTAAGCCCGATGGCGAATCCGCCACAGGGCGTGGCCGATTTTTCCGGCGCGCAGCCGGTAGAAGAAGGAAAGTTCGCGCACCAAATTCATTTCCGCCAATTGCGCGAGCGCCCGGTTGTAGGCCCGGACAAACTGCCAAGCCGGCTTCTTGAACTGGAGGAAGTGCCCGCGCAATCGGGCTTCAATCTGCCGGAATTGGGCGCGTGAGGAATACCGCGATTCGGATGCCGCGATGAGCTCCTTCGTCAGCTTCCAGTAAAGTTGCATGTCGTGCTTGAGGTCCTTTTCCTCGATCTTTTCGAGAAACTTTTCCGCGCGCGCATAAGCGCCGGAGAGCGCCGTATCGAAGGCGAGGTAGAGATTGGCGAAGAGGTTGCGCGGCTCAATTTCCAGCACGCGCCGATTCACCTCGTCCGATTCCTCCTCGCGACTCAGGTTGCGCAGGGACTGGGAGAGATTGATCAGCATCCACCGCTCCACGCCGGAGCGGTCGCGCCAGTCGGACATCCACGTGGCGCACTCGTCAGATTTCCGCGCGCTGTTCAGGGCGAAGCCCATCAGGCCCCACGTGTAGGTGCTCTCCCGCAGGAACGAGGCGTGATTCCGCAGCAGCATCGTGGCGCCGGGCGTGAACTTGTCGCGCGAGCCGAGCGCGTTGAGCAGGCTGTCCACGCCAAAGCGCGCGGCCTTGGGATCGATGTCCAAATAGTGCGCCAAGGCGGCGGTCACGTCCCAATGGTTGCGGCTCGCACGGCGGCGGACCCAGAGAGCCAGCGCCGGTCCCGCCGCGGTGCGGGCGGAAACCATTTCCTCAAGTGCGCGATCGAATGCCCCCAGCGCGGATTTTTTCTCAAACTCCTTCTGCACGCCCTCGAGCGCATTTACGGTCGATTCCTTCGACGAGCTGAAAGCCTTCAGGCGATCCACCGCCGCGGGAGTTTTGTCGCGGCAAAGATCGAGGCGGATTTCGGCGGCGAGAACCTTGGCTGGGGCGGAATAGCGCTGGGCATCCTCGAGCAGGCTAGCGGCTTCGCCGTATTCCTCGTCGTCGAGGATCAGGTCGAAAAGCGTCCACGTCGCGTAGCCGTAATCGGGATCGAGCACATGGGCGCGCCGCAAGTCCTCGATCGCGCCGTAGCGGTTGCCCTGCTTCAGCCGCGCCTCGGCGCAGTAGCCGAGCGCCTGCGCATTGGTCGGGCGGAGGCGGACCATCTGCTCGGCGGCGCGCACGGCCTCCGGCACGCGGTTCGCAACCAGAAGCCAATCGGAGAGCCGGCCCCAGCCCCAGTAGTAGCCGGAGTCATCGGAGACCACCTTCTGCATCAACTCGATCGCCAGCGCGTCGTTGCCGCGTTCGTTCTCGATCCACGCCGCGCGGCCGCGCAGGCTGTGAGGAACGAAGTCGCCCCAGGCGGCGGGGCGGCACGTGGCCAACGCTTCCTCAAAGCGTTTATTCTCCGACAAGGCCCAGGCCTTGAGATCGTAGTTATCCGCCTCGAGCGGCTCGAGTGAGATGGCGCGGTTGAGCGCAGCGAGCATTTCGTCCAGGTTTTCCTGCGCGTCGAGATTGTTGGCGAGACGATGCCAGGCGTCCGCATCGCCCGGACGCTGCTCCGTCATAAGGCGGCAGAGCGCGAGGCACTCGGCACGGTCGGCCCAATCGCGGAATTTGTTCCAGCCCCACGTATAGGACGGATTCAGCTCTAGCGCCTTTTTCAGGCAGGCCAGGCTGTCTGCGGTGCGGCCTTCGTAGTGTGCGAGCTCGGCGAGGGAGCCGAGCAGCACATGCGAGGTGGGGGTGTGCCGGAGGCCGGTTTCGAGCACCGATTTCGCAGCTGACCAGTCGCCATCGCGGCGGTGCGCTTCGGAGAGATCGACGATGGCGGAGATCCACTCGGAGGAAAGCTCCACGGCCTTGGCGTAGGCGTGCGCGGCGTCCTTCCAGCGGTCGTGCTGGCCGTAGACTTCGCCGAGGTTGCGCCATGAACCGGCCACGAGCGGAAAGCGCTCGGCCGTTTCCAGCGCGAGGGCGAGCGCCTCGTCCTTGCGGCCCATGCTAACGAGTTGGTGCATGACGTTGGACCAGGCGTGCCAGAGGTCGAGCCGCGCCGCGCGCGCTTCCTGCAGGTAGCCGATCACTTCCTCTGGCGGCAAGGCGCGCTGGGCCTGCCGGCGAAATTCGTAGAGGCCGTCACCGAAGACGACCTGCCGCACCAGCTCCTCGCGGACGAAGAGCAGCTCGCGCCGCTTCTCTTCCTGCGTGGCGCCGAGATCGACGAGGTGCCCGATGGCGTACTCGTTGTCGACCTGAAGGCGGATCGCTTCGCGAAAGGCTTCGCGCGCTTTTTCGAGCCGGCCCATTTTGCGGCGGATATTGCCGAGGATGTTGAAGGCGTAGGTGGCGCGGGGATCGAGGTCGCGGCCCATCTCGGCGAAGCGCCAGGCCTCCTCGAGCTTGTCGGGAAAATTGCCGAGGAGCGACGCCAGCTCGCGGGTGGTCCACGCATCGGCGGGGTGGCTGGCCTGCATGGCGCGGCAGAGCTCGATGGC
This sequence comes from uncultured Candidatus Methylacidiphilales bacterium, assembly GCA_964657775.1. Lineage (GTDB taxonomy): Bacteria > Verrucomicrobiota > Verrucomicrobiia > Methylacidiphilales > UBA1321 > JABDGH01. The sequence continues at coordinate 3,485 of CAZZWT010000255.1, forward strand.
TTCCTCAGGTTGCTCCTTTTTCAGGCGGTCGAGGAGCAGGCGCGCGATCTCGAAGTTGAAGGGGAAGCGGGCGTAGACGGTGCGCAGGTAGGCGATCGCCTCCTGGCGCCCTTGCGTCTTGGCGAGGAGATCGGCCACTTCGCGATGAGCGTCGTCTGCCAGCGGTTGGAGGCGCGCGACTTCCTGCCATAACTCGAGCGCCTGCGTGAGTTCGCCGCCTTCCCCGGCCAGTTGCGCGGCAGTGCGCAGCCAGCGGGGACGCGGGGAAACGCCTTCCGCCTCGGCGAGGGCTTTGCGCGCTTCGTCCTTCCTGCCGAAGCGGCGATAGGTCTCGGCCGCGTAGCAAAGTAGCTCGCCATCCTTGGGGCGGAGGGTGAGCGCGTGCTCGAGCTCGGCGAAGGCTTCCGGCGTGCGGTCGAGCTGGTCCAGGGCGAAGAAGAGCGTGCGGATGGGATGCGGCGACCGCGCGCCGTACTCGTGGAACCGGGCGCGCAAAAAGGCGATTGCTTCCTCGGTGCGGCGGGCGCGGCGCGTGGCGATGAAGTAGGAGCGCGCGGGGCCCTCGTGCTTGTGATCGGAACAGGCGACGAGGCGGTAGATGTCGGTGGCGCGTTCCGTTTCGCCGCGATCCCAGAGGAGGCCGGCGATCTTGGTGACGATATGGGTTTGGTGCTGCATTTGCCGGTGCGCTTTCAGCAGGACCTTGAAGGCGCGCGACTCCTCGCGGGAATCGTCGCTCAACTCGACGGCGAGTTCCTTCCACAAGAGCGGATGGCAGTCCTTTTTCTTCACCAGCGTTTCGAGCAGTTCGAGCCGGTCGGCACGTCGTCCGAGATCGCGCAGGCAGGAGAGGAGGGTGAGGCTGAGGCGCTCGTCGCCGGGGAAGAGTTCGAGCAGTTTTTGCACGCAGGCGAGTTGATCGGGCGTGTTGTTGTCGTAATCGGCGATGAGACGGCGGGCAAGAAGGGTCATGCGCTCGGCGGGGAGGCGGGCCTCGAGATCGGTGCAGATGGCGAGCGCCGCGGCGCGGTCGTGGCGGTCGAGCGCAAGACTGATCTGGTAATTGGCGTCGTAGGAAGCCGACTCGGGCAGGTCGAGATCGGCGAGAAGGTCCCGGCGATCGACCGGGACGAAGGCCATGCCGCGCGGGCCGATGGCGCGATACATTTCCTCGGTTTTCTTCCAGTCGAACTCGCCCAGATCGCGCTCGCCGGGATC
>CAZZWT010000256.1:0-4680 GCA_964657775.1 uncultured Candidatus Methylacidiphilales bacterium
ACGCCCGTGCCGTGGTCGATAAAGAAGTGGGTGCCGATCGTCGCGCCCGGATGCAGGTCGATGCCGGTGCGGCCGTGCGCCCACTCTGTCATCATGCGCGGCAGGAAAGCCACGCCGAGCTTGTAGAGCTCGTGCGCCATGCGGAAGACCGCGACCGCCTCCACGCCGGGATAAGCCAGCACGATCTCCTCCTGGCTCGATGCGGCCGGGTCGCCCTGGAACGCGGCCTCCACGTCGGTCTGCACCACGCAGCGGACATCGGGCAGCTTCCGCAGGAAGTCGAGCGTCGCCGACTCCGCGTTGGTCCCGGCGACGGGATGCATCTCCAGGCTCTTCGCGATCTCGCGCTGGAGCCGCCGCTGCAGGCCGCTCATCTGCAGTGCCGTCTCGTGCGGCAGGTCGTTGATGGAGACCTGCTGCTCGGAAATGAACCCGGGAAAGATGACCTGGAGCAGGTCCTGCGTCAGCGCGGCCACCGCCTGCTTCGAGGGCAGGCTCGCGCCATTCAGGTGCTTGATCCCGCCGCACTGGGCGTAGGATCCCAGCAATTCCTCCACAATCCTGTTCATCGGGTGATCCATAGCCCGAGAGCCTATCCGAAAAGCCGGGAGCCTGCAAATGCCGCCGATTTCCTGGATTTGCTAAATTTCCAATCTTTTTAGCAAATTTAGCAAACGCAGCAAACGGTGCTATACCGCTCTTTTCCGGTTTGTGAGAAAGTCGGGTCATGAAAGCCACTCCCGTTTTGCCTGTAACCTTTTGCCCACCCAAGCGTCTACGGTGGTGTGAGCAAACTCATGCCGATTCCCCTCCGCCTTCTTCTTTATCGCATTGCCCTCCTTGTCACCCTCTACCCAAGATGATCGCGCCGACTTTGCTCTGCTGGCATAATCCTACTCTATGGTCTCCGCGCCCAGCCCCACGCCGGATGAGCAGCTCGTCACTGCGGCGCTCGCCGGGGATGATCGCGCCTTCGCCGAGCTCGCCACGCGCCACAAGAGCCGCGTCTTTGGCGTCGCCTCCCGCTTTGCACACGATGGCGCCGAGCTCGAGGACATCTGCCAGGAAGTTTTTACGCAGGCCTACTTCAAGCTCCGCCAATATCGTCGCGACTCGCCTTTCGAGCACTGGCTGCTCCGCATCACCACGCACAAATGCTACGACTACCTCCGCAAGCGCCAGCGTCGCGGCCCGGCCATTTCGGTCGATGCCCTGCTCGAGTCGGGCTACGAACCGAGCGCGCCGGAGGACGCCGCTCCTCACCCGGATCTGGTGCACCTTCATGCCGCCCTGGCGCAACTCCAACCCGACCAGCGGCTCGTCATCACCATGCTGGAGCTGGAGGACTACACCACCCAGCAAATCGCCGACTTCACCGGCTGGAGCCTGGCTAACGTCAAGGTGCGCGCCTTCCGCGCCCGCGGCGTCCTGCGCCAGCTTATCGAAAAATTGAAATCTTCTCTATGAATCAACCGTCCGAAAATCCGAACGCCGATCCCGCCTTGGACCGCCTCTTCGCCCTCGCCCGCGCGCGCCGCGTCGATACCTCCGCCGCCGAGTTCGCCTTTGAGACCCGGCTGATGGCGCGCCTCCGCTCGCAGCGCGACAGCCACTCCGTCTGGGCCATGGTCTCCTGGCGGCTCATCCCCTTCTTCGCCGCCTGCGTGGTCGCCCTCACCGTGTGGCAGTCCCAGATTTCCGCTGAAGCCACCGACGCCGCGACCGTCGATGGCCTCACCAATCCCGTCGCCGCCGAACTTTGGAGCAACTCGTGAATTCAACGTGGAAAGCCGTTGCCGGCGTCACGGTTATTTTCATCCTGGGCTGCGTCATCGGCGTGTTGGGCACGCTCGTCGCCGTGAAGCACCACGCCCTCGATCTGCAGCGCAACCCGGAGGCGCTCGCCATCGTGCTCGAGCGCCAGACGACGCGCAACCTCGGCCTCGACGCCGACAAGAAACGGCAGCTCCACGGCGTCTTCCTGCAATACATCCGGCAACGGCTCGACTTGCAGCGCCAAATCCAGCCGCAGGTCCACACCGTCAACGCGCAGACGCTCCAGCAAATCGACGGCCTCCTCACCCCGGACCAGCAGAGCAAATTCCACGACAACCTCATCCTCTTCAAAGCGCGCTTCGGCCGCAATCCCTTCAACGTCGGCACGGACGACAAATCCGCGCAAGCGGAGCAAGCCGGCGCGGGTGGGGATGGTGGGGCGGCGCCGTCCAAGTAAAGTTACCCTGCAGACGCTCGTCGGTAAAATGAGGGTTGGAGGCCGCGCCAAGATGAGCTACACGAGAACATGCCCGATGAGAACCGTCCCACTGGATTATTCAAGGACGAAATCATCGCCGCTCTCGGACGCTTGAACGACTTTCTGGCGGAGGCGAACGTTATCGGGGAAGTTTGCCTTTTTGGCGGCACCGCCATGGTTCTCGTTTTCAATGCCCGGCTGTCGACGCGCGACGTCGATGCCATCTTTCTACCCGCCACGTTGATTCGAGAGCTGGCCGCGAAAGTCGCTGAAGAGCGTGGGCTTTCCTCGAGCTGGCTTAACGATGGTGTTAAAGGATTTCAATCCAGCAGCCCGGAAGTTACTCAAGATTCAGTTCCGCAATTCAGCCACTTGCGCGTCTACCGTCCGAGCGCCCATTACCTGCTCGCCATGAAATGCATGGCCTCTCGGGCGAGTGGCCCGGAGACATCGGGCGATAAAGATGATATTATTACCCTATCCAGCATCTCGGGCTGAAAACCTCGGAAGAAGTCATGGACAACCTGACCCGTTTTTTTCCGCCGGAACGGATTCTTCCCAAAACACAATTCATGATCCATGAGGTCATCGCCGCGTTGAATCCACCCACCTAAATTCCCATGCCTGTCGTCCCCCATCTCGAATCCATCGCCGCGATCGCCGCCCAGACCCGGACGGCGCAGGATTTCTCCCTGGGTTTTCGTGATTTTCTGGATGGATTTTACGAACATCCTCAAGCATCCAAATTGTGGGAAGAACCCCGTCGCCTTGCCGACATCCTCCATGACGGCGGTTACGCCGACGCTTATCTAGCCGCCCTTGCTGAGCATCTCGCCGGGCAATACCGCTTTCCCGCCCCGGCATGGTGTCGCCATCCCGAGCGAAGCCTGAAAGAACCTGCCTTTGCCTTCAAAACGCCCGAAGGCCGCATGTTCCTGCTCGTCGAAAGCCCCACCGCTTTTCGCGCGCGCAACATTTTCATCTCCGCCGACGCGCTCACGCGCGTTTAAACGCACAGGCATGAAAGGCCTTTCTCCTTTGCCCCAAGTAAGCGTTGACCGGTGCGCGCCGAGACTTAGGCTGGAGCCGTGCAGGTGACTTTTATGGATTACGTTCGCGTGGTGCCGGGCATCCTCATGCTGATCGTGTTCGTCCTGCTGCCGCCGTTGGGCGCGGTCTCCATCGCCAAATCCATTTGCCCCCTGCGCAAGAACGAGAAATCTTCCCCCGGTCGCATCGCCGGTTTTATCTCCATCTTCGTGGTCAGCCTTGCGGCACTGTTTGTTCTGATGACGATGGCTTCGATGATGGTTTTCGGGCGCTGAGAAAACTCTTCGAACGGATGAGGATCTCCGCAACCGCGAGATTCGGCACAAAGCCCAACCACGAATCGATCAGGTAGAGCTCCGGCAACGGAAAGGCCGGAAAAAGATTTGAGAGAATCAATTTCCAGCTCCGCAGCGTGAAGGCGGAGAACGTGAGCGCGTAACTGCGGATCATGTAGTTTTTGTGCTCCGCGAATCGCCGCTGCCGGGCGGTGAGATAAGCCTTCAACGTGAAGGTGAACCAGAGCACATCGAGCGTGAGGAAGGCCGCCTTGCCGATGAGACCGCCGTTGGCATAGAAGCCCATGATCAGCCCGACCGGAAAGTTGATGCAGAGAATATTCACGACATAGATTTTGCCGATCAGCCGGTGAAGCTTCGGGTTCTCGCGCAGAATTTCTTTCGAGAACTGCGTGAAGCCGGCCAGCAATGCGACCACGGCGGAGAACACATGAATATAGAACGCCGTTTTCCAAACCGGATTATGAATATAGGCCTGCTTCAGCGCGAGAAACTGCACATCGTCCTGGAACGTCATGTAGCCGACAATCGTCCGCAACATCAAAAAACAGGCGACGCAGAGCACGGCGTAAGCCGCGAATATCCGCAGGGAAAAGGCAATGGTTTTGAGCAGGGCGGAATTCATTACATGCAAAGGATAATTTAAAGATACTTTTCCCATCGCGCGACAGTGAAGTTCCGATACCGTGGTGCGGGCTACTTGTTGCCCGGATCGGCCCGCAGCGGCGGGACGACAGGAAGCGGGCCGATACCGCGCGATGGATCGCCTCCTGTCGATACGCCGAGCCTCCGCGATACGGGCAACACGTAGCCCGGACCAGGGAAATCTTTTTCCAGAGACGTGCACGTCAGAATATTTCCTCGTCAGGGGACAGTGAACTTGTTTGCCTAGGGCGATGCTGGCCAAGGTTTTTTCCGCTGCGGTCTGGGGTGTCGATGCGTATGCGGTGGAGGTCGAGGTCAACGCCGCACCGGGCAAGCCGCTGATCGTGGTGGTCGGGCTGCCGGATACGGCGGTGAAGGAAAGCCGGGATCGCGTCATCACCGCGATCACCAATAGCGCGTTTCGCTTTCCCTGGG
>CAZZWT010000257.1:0-4654 GCA_964657775.1 uncultured Candidatus Methylacidiphilales bacterium
AAGCCAGCATCGCCTTCGGTTCCGTGTGCCCCGGATCGCCGCCCGGCACAAACATCACCAGGCCGAGCGTCCAGTAGTCCTCATCCAGCAGGCGCGCCATAATCAGGCATTGGGCAACCGCCACGGCTGCACCACCGATGACGGCGATGAAGTAGCCTGTCGTGGTGTCCATCGCCCCGAAGAAAAGCGCGACCAGGAAGGCCACGATCGCGGCGCCGAGCAACCCGCCCAGCTTCATCATGGTGTCGCGGGAGGGCAGCGGAATCGGACCGCTCTGCGCTGCTGCCGCTTCTTCATCCAACTCCGCCATGCGGGAGGAAATCGCATCCGCGGGCATTTCCCGCGCGATGGAAAATTGGGGCTGCCACGAGAAGGGCTTCCAGTCGTCCGCGCCTTCGAGGCACGTTGGCGTGTCTCCGGTGATGATCTTGCGCCGCAGGAGGCCGGCCATCTGCGCCACATCGTAGGGGCCCGCCACCTGACCCTCGTCCCGGGCGATCAGGAAACGCGGCTCCGGTTTCATCGGCATGGGAGAGAGTTTCACGCAATGGCGCAACGAACGCAACGTTGGGCAGCAACGAAAATGCCGCCAGCCTGCCTCCCTCATGCCGACCGTGGCGTTGTTGCGTGAAACCTCCCCTTTCACGAATGAATGCAATCGTTCGACAACTGGTCGTCGCGTGTTACTTTAAGGAACTACCATGGCTGAAATTGATAAAAAGACCTCAGCAGTCGGCAACGCCGAACTCGCGCAACGCTTCGTCCAATTCGTGATGATGCAGGCGCAAAACATCTTCTACGTGCTCGGGCGCATTCCCTCGCCGGACGGCCGCCCCATCCCGCCCAACCTTGAGGCGGGCAAGCTGCTGATCGATCAGCTCGAAATGATCCAGGAAAAGACACGCGGTAATCTGTCCACGCAGGAATCGTCGATCCTGGATGACGCGTTGAAGAATGTGCGCCTCGCTTTTGTTGAAGTCAGCGGCGGTACGCCGGCCAGCATGATGCCCTCGCCCAGCATGCCCGATTTCCCGCTCGAGGATGAGGAAGAGCTTGCCGATGAACCGCCTGCGGCCAAGGCCGCGGAAAAGCCCAAGGCCCCCGCGCCGGAAGCGCCCGAGAAATCGGTCGAGCCTCAAGAGAACAAGAAGAAGTTTACGAAGACCTACGGTTAGAAGCCGATCGACGATTATACGACGGTGGCTCCGATTAGAAAGGTTGCCGGCGCAGGCCCTTGCGCCGGAAGCGTCCCGTCCGGGACGCCTTGGCTATACGGATTCAAAAAAGGGCGCGCACTCTTTGACGCGGTAATCTAGTCGGTCGCGCGTGCTCGCGCAACCGTCCCGGCGCAAGGGCCTGCGCCGGCTACCTTTTCGGCGCGATACATTTTCTCTCGTTCCCAAATTTCATTTCGCGCTAACCTTTCCCCGAGGGACCGGCAATAAATTGCCTCAGCAAGTGCGTTCCCAAATGAAATTTGGGAACGAGAGGGCGGGAAGGCGATCGTTCGACGGTTATAGACCGCCACTACACTTTTCGAGTAGCTCCATCTGCGCAGCTGCCATTTCCTTCGCCAGCCGCGGCGCGGTGTCGTCGTAGCCGGTGAGGTGCAGCAGGCCGTGCAGGCAATAAAGCAGGACCTCCTGTTCCACCGCGTGCCCGAATTCTGCGGCGCGGTCCTGCGCCACTGCGGGGCAGACAAGAATCTCGCCATAGGGAAACGTGATCACGTCCGTCTCCGCGGGATCGCCGAGGAAATCGGCGTGCACGCGGCCCATCGTGGCGCGATCGATGAGGATGAACTCGATCTCCTCCAGCTCCTCCGGCAGCGGGCGCGGGAGGAAGGCCAGCGACGCCCTAAGCCGCTGCAGAAGTGGACGCACCCGCAGTGGAACTTCGCTTTGTTGGTTTGCTAACCGTACTCGCACTCGATTTCTCCTTCTTCGCATACGAGATGCGGGTGTGCATCATGTTCTTCAGCGTGACCGACATCGCCTCCGACGCCGCGCGAATCTCGTTCATCGTCAAATTGCACTCGTCGAACTGACCGGTGCCGATCTTGTGCGCCACGATCTCGTTGACCAAATCCTCGATGCGCGCCGCCGTCGGTTTCTCCAGCGAGCGCGACGCCGCCTCCACCGAATCGGCCAGGCTGAGCAGCGCGATCTCCCGCGACTGCGGCTTCGGGCCCGGATAGCGGAACGAATTCTCGGAGACCTCGGGCACATCCTCCTCGCGCATGTTCATGATCTTGCCGCCCTCGCGCGCGTCCTGCTGTTGCTGCAACGCGCGGTTGTAGAAATAGCTCACCACCGAGTCGCCATGATGCTGCTGGATCGCGTCGAGCACCTGCTTCTTCAGCCCGTACTTCAACGCGAGGTCGATGCCTTCCTTCACGTGCGCGACAATGATCAGCGCGCTCATGCTCGGCGTCAGGTTTTCGTGCGGGTTCGCGCCCGGCGGGATGTTCTCGGTAAAATACTCCGGCTTGATGATCTTGCCGATGTCGTGGAAGTAAGCCATGACCCGGCATGCCGTGGCATCGAGCCCGATCGCCTTCGCGCCCGACTCGGCCAGGTTCGCCACCAGCAGGCTGTGGTGATAGGTGCCCGGCGCTTCCATCGTCATCTGCTGCAACAGCGGGTGATTCAAGTCGGCCAATTCGAGCCAGGAAATCGTGGTCGTGATTTGGAACGCGCCCTCAACCAGCGGCAGGATCGCGCTGACGACCAACGCCGTACCGATGCCCGCGCCGATGCCGAACAGTGCCTGCACGCCCAAGCTGTGATGCACCAAACCCAGCGCCGTGGCGCAGAGCAAATTCAGGACGCCGACAGCCACGCCCGCCTTGAGCAGGTCCGCGCGCTTGCGGACATTCTGGCTAAAATAAACCGCCGTAAATCCGGAAAGCAGACTGATCAGCAAAACGATGAAGTCGCGCTCGATGAGCAGCGCCGCCAGCATGCTCACCTGCACGACCGAGAAAAGCCCGACGCGCGTGCCGAGCAAAAGCGTGATGAGGAACGGCGCGAAGGTGAATGGGCTGACGAAATAAAACCCCGCCATGCTCGTCATCGGCAGGTTCATGTAAAGGAAGAGCCCCTTCACCAGCACAAGGTTGAACCAGACGCCGCCGAGGATGAGCACCAGTTTCGAGTTGGAGCGCCATACCTCCGGGCAATCAAGCTCCAGCAACATGAGTCCCGCGATGAAGACGATGAAGGCTAGGATCTGATCCTCCAGCAACCCCTCGATCGGATGAGCCCACGCCACGCCCACGTGCAGCAGCGCGATGAAGAAACCGAGCACGAAGAGGCGCAGCTTCCAGCTCCCGTCCGCGCGGCTCTGCAGGCTGTCCTCGGAATGTGTTTGGCGCGTCTTATCGCACGCCAGACCCTTGCGGATCAGGCGGCGGCGTTCAAACCAGTCGGTGAGCATAGGGCCTTATTATAACGTAAGACTGGTGGTTTTTTCACCACGATGCGCTTTATAGGCCCTAATAATCTTCTGAACCAGTTCATGGCGAATGACATCCACTTCATCGAACTTGGTAAAAAAGATTCCTTCCGTGCCATGCAAGGCCTGCATGGCCTCGATCAGGCCCGATTTCCGGTTATGGGGCAGATCGACCTGCGAGGGGTCGCCGGTGATCACGCACTTGGAATCCTGACCCAGTCGCGTAAGGAACATGAACATCTGCTCCGTCGTCGTATTTTGCGCTTCGTCCAGGATGATGAAGCTGCGGCTCAACGTGCGCCCGCGCATGTAGGCGAGCGGCGCGATCTCGATGATGCCCTTGTCCATGTACCGCTGGATTTCCTCGTTTTCCAGCATGTCGTTCAGCGCATCATAAAGCGGACGCAGATAGGGGAAGATTTTCTCCTGCAGATCGCCGGGCAAAAAGCCGAGCGCCTCGCCCGCTTCGACGGCGGGACGGGTCAGCACGATGCGCGTGACTTCCTCATTCTTCAACGCCGCCACCGCCATGGCCATGGCGAGGAAGGTCTTCCCTGTACCGGCCGGGCCGACGCCGAAGACAAGGTCATGCGTCTTGATCGACTCGACATACTTTTTCTGCTGCAGCGATTTGGGAATAATCGGCGGCTTCTTGGCCGAGATCTGCAGGCGCGCGGCGTGCAGGTCGGGCAGTTTGACGTCCGCCCCCTTCGCCACCGAATCCATCGCGAAATTAAACTCCGTCTTGCGGATGTAGAGTCCCTTCTCCTTGGCGAGGTGAAGCTGTTGAAAAACGTCGCGCGTCCGCGCCAGTGCATCGGGCAGGCCGTCGATCTTGATCCACCCGTCGCGGGTGGTGATCTTCACGCCGAACTTGTCCTCGAGCCTTCGCAAATTCTGCGGGTCGTTGACGTAAAGCGCCTGGGCGGCCCGGGCATTTTCGAAGTTGAGGGTTTCGCTGTTTACTGCCGTCTCCGTCGAGGGGGTGTTCGTCATGTGATCGGTTCTATCAGCGGGGATGCGAGGGTTTGCTGCGGGATGGGTTTAAACTAAGGACCGGGGGTGTAGGGACAAAAGGGTTTCTGGTTCCAATTCGTACGATGGAATTCGGAGTATTTGTTGCCGAGCGAATCCTCGCCGCGGACATAATACTTCTGGCGCTTGTCGCCGTCGTACTTGAACTTCTCGTTGAAGACGC
>CAZZWT010000258.1:0-2438 GCA_964657775.1 uncultured Candidatus Methylacidiphilales bacterium
CGAATCCGGCGCACGCCGGCGCGGCGGCCCACTTGTTGCGCGCAGCGGGGGTGGAGGTTTCGCACGGCTTGCTGGCGGATGAGGCAGCGGCGCTGAATCGCGACTTCAATTGGTGGATTGTGCAGAAGCGGCCGTGGGTGGTGGCGAAGATCGCGCTGTCACTCGATGGCCGCATCACCACGCCGCCCGGCGAAGATCGCTGGCTGACCTCGCCGGAGGCGCGCGTCGCGGCGCATGAGTTGCGGTGGGAATCGGATGCGATTCTCGTCGGCGCGGAGACGGTGCGCGTGGACAATCCAAAGCTCACGGTGCGTTTGCCGGGCCGCAAGGGAAAGGAGCAGCCGTGGCGCGTGGTGGTGACGCGCTCGGGCAAGTTGCCGCGCGAGGCGCATCTCTTCACGGACAAGCACCAGGATCGCACGCTGGTTTTTCGCGGGCAGAAGCTCGCGGAGGTGATGGCGGCGCTCGGGACGCTGCAGGTTTCGCACGTGCTCATCGAAGGCGGCGGCGAGGTGATCACCGAGGCGTTGCGCGCGGGCTTGGTCAACGAAGTCGCGTTCTTCATCGCGCCGGCGGTGATGGGGACAGTGCCGCGCGCGCTGGGGAAACTCGAAAAGACGCTGAATTTAAGCGAGGTCAGTTATCGCGCGGTCGGCGCGGATATGTTGTGCCGCGGGTTGATTTAAAAGGTAGCCGGCGCAGGCCCTTGCGCCGGGACGGTTGCGCGAACGCGCGACCGCTGGGCCTCACGCTGGAACAGGCACCTTATTATTTGATGTGAGTCAAGGCGTCCCGCAGACGGGACGCTCCGGCGCAAGGGCCTGCGCCGGCTACCTTTTGATCACGCGGCTTTCTTTTGGCGCGGGAACGTCACGGTAAAAACGCTGCCCTGGCCCGGCGTGCTGGTGACGGTCGCGGTGCCGCCGTGGGCTTCGACGAAGGCTTTCACCATACTGAGCCCGAGCCCGAGGCCGCGCTGGCTGCGGCTTTTGTCGGCGCGGTAGAGGCGGTCCCAAATGCGGGGCAGGTCGCTGGCGTCCATGCCGATGCCGGAATCGCGGACGACGATGCGCACCTCCGTGGGCAGAAACTCCGCGCCGATCTCGACCTTGCCGTTATCCGGCGTGTACTTCACCGCGTTGTCGAGCAGGTTGCTAAGCAGGAGCTGGAGCCGGTTGCGGTCCGCCGTGATTTCGCCGGCCGGGTCGACGCTGGAGGTGACGGTGATGTTCTTGTCCTGCGCCACTTCATCGTAGAGCTCAACCAGGAGATCCACGATCGGTTTCAGCTCGAAGGTCTGCAAATCCAGCTTCAGCGCACCGGCCTGCACTTCGGAAATATCCATGATGGTGCAGAGCATGGCGTTGAGCCGCTCCGCTTCCTCCACCGCGTCGGCCAGCGACTCTTTGATCGCGGCGGGGTCCTCCTCCTGCAGGGCGAGCTGCGCGCCCGTTTGCAGGCGAGTGAGCGGCGTGCGCAAATCGTGCGCCACGTTGTCGAGCGACTCGCGCATGGCGGTGATCAGCGCGTCGTTGCGCTCCAGCATGCGATTGAAGAGTGTGACCAGCTCGTTGATTTCGTCCTCGGTGCGCGGGTCCGCCACGCGCTCGCGCAGGTTGCCCGTCTGGATGATGGAGCGGACCGCGCCGATGATTTCGCGGATGGGCCCAAGCGCGCGGTGGGTGATGAACGCGCCGCCGCAAAAACCGAAGGCAACGATCGGTACCATGACGAAAAGGAAAATGACGCGAAAGTGGCGCAGCAATTCGTCGCGGTCCTCCGTCGTGCGGCCCACTTCCATCAGCGAGCCGTCGGCCAGGCGCGTGCGGGCGATGGTCCAGACCATGTGCTGTTGCTCCACGGAATGAGTCTGCAGCCAGTCCGTGTCATGCGGCACCACACCGGCGCCGAGGTGGATGAGCGTGGCCTCCTCCTTCTCCGGCGAGCGGAAGAACTTCAATTCGTCGTTCGGGCCCATGACCTCGAGGAAGGTCGATTCCTTTTCCCACTCGCTTTGGTTTTGGAAATGAATCTGAAGCGCGGCGGCGCCGCCCTGCAAATACCAGGCGCGGCAGGCGTCGAGCTTGGACTTCACGATTTCGCGGTCGCTCTCGCGCAGTTCGCGGACGAGCAGCACATAGGCGAGCGAGAAGAGCAGGAACGCACCGGCAACGAAGAAGGCGGTGTACCAAAGGTTAAGGCGCAGGCTGAACCCGAGCGGCTCGATCAGGGCACGGCGCGCGCCCTTTTCCGGAATCGGTTTGCGGGGGGCGAGCATGGCGGGAAAAACTTAGAGGTTAGAACTTAGAACGTAGAGCGAGGAAGTGCCGAATCCAAGCTTCTGAGTTCTACGTTCTTCGTTCCAAGCTCTTCGCTCGGGAAGAACTTAGAGGTTAGAACTTAGAACGTAGAGCGAGCCGAATCCAAGCTTCTGAGTT
>CAZZWT010000258.1:2538-4653 GCA_964657775.1 uncultured Candidatus Methylacidiphilales bacterium
CCAAGCTCTTCGCTCGGGAAGAACTTAGAGGTTAGAACTTAGAACGTAGAGCGAGGAAGTGCCGAATCCAAGCTTCTGCGTTCTACGTTCTTCGTTCCAAGCTCTTCGCTTCTCATCAAGGTAACCGCAAACTATACCCCGCGCCGCGCAGCGTATGAATCAGCTTCGGCTCGAAATCGCGGTCGATTTTGTTGCGGAGGCGGCAGACCAGCACATCGACCACGTTGGTCTGCGGATCGAAATGGTAGTTCCATACGTGCTCCAAAATCATCGTCTTGGAGACGACCTTGTTCTGGCTGCGCAGCAGATATTCCAGGAGCAGGAACTCGCGCGCCTGGAGCTCGATCTTCGTCGTGCCGCGCCAGACTTCGCGCGTGAGCAGGTCCATCTTCAGGTCGGCAAAGGTGAGACTGGTTACCACGGCCGTGGAACCGCTGCGGCGGATGAGCGCCTGCAACCGCGCCAGCAGCTCGGCAAAGGAAAAGGGTTTCGTCAGGTAATCGTCGCCGCCGCGCTGCAGGCCGGTGATGCGGTCATCGAGCGAGCGCTTGGCGCTGAGGATGAGCACCGGCGTCTTGATCGACTCGGTGCGCCACCGTTCGATGACCCCCAGGCCGTCCAACTTGGGCATCATCAAATCGACAATGGCGCAATCATAGGAATTCTTGCGGCCCATTTCGCAGCCGTCCTCCCCGTTGCCGCTTTGATCGACCACATAACCGGCTTCGCGCAGGCCCTTGGCGACAAAGGCAGCGATCTTGGCGTCATCTTCGAGGAGGAGGATTTTCATGGTCGTTTTCCGTCTCGAACCTATCACCATTGCCTCTTTTCCCCACTTACATTTGGGTCATCTTTGCATAATGCAGGCGTCATGTTGGCGGAGGTCATGCCTTTTGCAGCTACACTCTCTTCTTGCAAGTTCGGCCCTGCTTGGGCAAATGCAAATTTTTTGCAGAGGAATTACCTCTCAAATCAACCGACTCTTTCATGGTCGTAATTGGCGCTGGCACGCTCCCTGTTAGATGGTGGGTAAGGAACGATCATGGCCACCACCAACCGAATCAAGCACCAGCAGACGGATGACACGGGAATCGTCAGTGGCGTGAAGCGCTTTTTCCTCGGAGAAAAAGTGACGACACTGGAACAGCTTTTTGTCGAGCAGTTGAAGGACTTGTATAGCGCCGAAAATCAGTTGATCGAGGCGCTGCCGAAAATGGCCGAGACGGCCCATGCCGCGCCACTCAAGGCCGGATTCAAACTGCACCTGAAACAGACAAAGGAGCACGCCAAGCGGCTCGCGAAGATTTTGAAGGGCCTGAAGGAGTCGCCCGAGGGCAAGACTTGTCAGGCAATGAGGGGGCTGGTGAAGGAAGGCGACGAAACGATTTCCGAGGACGCTTCCAAGGCGGTCAAGGACGCCGCCCTCATTGCGGCTGCCCAGCGCGTGGAGCATTACGAGATCGCGGGCTACGGCACCGTGAAGGCGTATGCGACGCTGCTCGGGCGCAAGGCCGACGCGAAGGTGCTGGACCTGACGCTGCGCGAGGAAATCGCCACAGACAAGAAGCTGACCACGGCCTCCAAGACTTTAAACCTCAAACCCACCAAAACCGTCTTAAAGAAGTAAGACCATAAGGACTCCTATGACCACGACACTCAACCCCATCGAAGATACTCACATTGAAACCCGTTTCGTCTGGGGCCGCTGCGCCGCCAAGAACGCCCGCGCGATGCGCGACCTGATCCGCGCCTTCCAAAGCGACGGCTGGGCCACGCCCCGCAACGTGGTGTCCGGCAAGCGCCGGATCAAGCGCACCAAGACGGCGCGTTCTGCCAAGTAATTTGCCAGTCCACTCCTACTGCCAAGGAAGCCCGGTCAGCCATGGCCAGGCTTTTTTGTGACCTAAAAAGGCAAAGGCAGTTCTCGCACGAGGGGCTGCAAAGGGCTGAAACGGGGAGACAGTTCGGGTCTTCTCATTTTGCCGTGCATAGGCGGCTCCATTTCGGCAGAAGGTAGGACTGGAAATGAACGCTGCCGCCACCATCATTGGAGACTGCGCTTACCACCTGCACGAACAAGTGGGTCCAGGTATTTATGAGCCGGTCTACGAATGT
>CAZZWT010000259.1:0-4635 GCA_964657775.1 uncultured Candidatus Methylacidiphilales bacterium
CTTATGAGATGATCGTCGATGGCGTGAAGCAGGACTTGGGCGACAAGCGTTATCTGCTTTCTCCGCAGGACCTGGCCGCCGTGGAAGAAATTCCCGAGCTCGTCCGACTCGGCATCGCCTCCTTCAAGATCGAAGGCCGGCTTAAGACTCCCGAATATGTCACCGCGGTGACGCAGGTCTATCGCCGCGCCATTGACCAGGCGTGGGATACTTTTAATGGTAGCCGTCGACCGCCGGGCGACGGACCGGCGCACGGGCCTGCGCCGGCTACCTCTGATGACCGCTACAAACTCGAGATGGCTTTTTCACGCGGACTCTACTCTGGCTGGATGCACGGTGTGAACCACCAGGAATTGGTCCACGCGCGTTTCGGCAAAAAACGGGGCGCGTTCCTGGGCGAAATTACCTCTATTGGCCGTGGCTACATTGAGACCAAACCGCGCGTTCCCATCAAACCTGGCGACGGCATCGTCATTGACCGGGGAGGGGACACCGATCGCGAGCAGGGTGGCCGTGTCTATGAAGTGCATCCGCTGCGCGATGGAGCGGTGCGGCTCGCCTTCGAATACGGCAAGCTCGACTTCGAGGTCATCAAGCTCGGCCATCTTCTCTGGAAGACTGACGATCCCCAGCTCAATCGCGAGCTGCGCAAAAGCTGGTCAGGCGAACTGCCCAAGACGAAGCGTACACTGGACATTACCGTCTCAGGCCGCGCAGGCCAGCCGTTGCGGATCGAAGGTCATTGCGAAAGCATCATGGCCCAGATCGAATCGACCCTGCCGTTGGAAATCGCGCAAAAGCGTCCGCTGACCGACGAGACCTTGCGCACGCAACTGGGCCGCCTCGGTGAAACGCCTTTCGAGTTGGGCGCGCTGGTCAACCAACTCGAAGGCCAGGTCATCCTTCCCGTCAGTGAACTCAATCGCCTCCGCCGCGATTTGGTAGAGAAATTAGCCGTCGCAGGCTCCGCGACAGAATCAGCCGGTAGCAGTCAGCCTGTAGCGGCGGTCTATGACCGTTGCAGTGTCCAGTCCCGCCTCGAGACCCTCTCCGCCACGCCCTCCATCGAAAAGCCCGTTCTCACGGTACTCTGCCGCAGTTTCGAACAGATCGAAGCCGCGCTGCGCATGGGCATCACCGAAATCTACGCCGACTTCGAGGACATTCGCCGTTACAAGGACGTTGTCGAAGTCGTGCGCAGTCGCGGTTACCGGGCCGATGCCGCCACCCCGCAAATTCTCCTTGCCACGCCGCGCATCCAGAAAGCCGGCGAGCAGGGCTTCTTCAAGCTGATCGAAAACGCGAAGCCCGACGGCGTGCTCATCCGCAACCTCGGCGCACTCGATTACTTCAAGGCCAGCCCCCTCCGTCGCATCGGCGATTTCTCGCTCAACGTCGCCAACCCGCTCACCGCCGAGATATTGATGGCCGAGCAACTGGAGCGGCTCACCGTTTCCTACGATCTCAACGCCGGACAGGTGCTCGATCTCCTGCGCGCTGCCCCGCCAAGCTGGTTCGAGATCACGCTGCACCAGCACATCCCGATGTTTCACATGGAGCACTGCGTCTTCGCGGCGTTCCTGTCCGAGGGAACCGATTACACCAACTGCGGTCGCCCCTGCGACACGCACAAGGTCCAGCTCCGCGACCGGGTCGGACTCAACCATCCGCTCAAGGCCGACGTCGGTTGCCGCAATACGCTCTTCCACGCCCAGGCGCAATCGGGCGCGGCCTACTTCGAGCAGTTCCGCAAGCTCAACCCCGCCGGGTTCCGCATTGAGTTCCTGCTGGAGGATGCGGCGGAAACCGAGCGTACCCTGCGCGGCTACCAGCGCCTGCTCGCCGGCACCAGCACCGGCTCCATGATCATCCGCGAACTGAATCTCCGCAGCCAACTCGGCGTCACTACCGGAACGCTAGCTTCTTGATGAAATAGATTTGGATTCTAAAATGGTTTGTGAAGGAATCCATTTAAACGTAATTTGGAAGCATGAAGACAACGGTTGATATTCCTGATCAGGAATTGCGCGACGTGATGAAGAACACCAAAGCCAAGACCAAGCGCGAGGCCATCGTCAAGGCAGTAGCAGAATTCAATCGCCGAGAACGGGTGGAACGGTTAATCGCGAAATTTGGCACCATGGACGGCATCATGACGCAGGAAGATTTAAAGAAAATGCGGGAGAAGTCTTGATTCTGGCCAAAACGCTGACTTTGGTTGAGACGTCGGCCTGGATTGAAACGATGAGGCCCAGGGGGGACGCACAGATTCGAGCCAGAGTGAGCGACTTGCTACGGGAGGGGCGGGCGGCGTGGTGTGAAATGATCAAACTGGAACTATGGAATGGTGCATTAGCCAAGGAGATGCCCGACCTTGAGGCACTTGCTCAAAACGCGGTAATGCTGGAAACCAGTCCGCAGGCATGGGAAAAGGCTGCAGGTCTGGCTCGAAAGGCTCGCACCCGTGGCAAAACATTCCCCGCCGCTGACCTGTTGATCTTTGCCTGCGCGGATACGCACGGCGCTGAAATACTTCACAAAGACCGGCATTTCGACCAGATCAAGATGTTGTAAGGGCATGTCTTCAGGATGCCGGAGCGATTTTGGACGCCGGGCGTGAAAGGGCAAAGATAATTTCAGTGATGGTGGCCACGATGATGTCCAACCAGAGCCGTCATGACCATAACTAGGGCGCAGGCCATTGGATATCTCGAGCACGGAGTGCACGGGCTATTTTACTGAGGATTAGCGCCATAGCGTCTCTCTGAATGAGTCATAATGTCTCTTAAAAGATAAATTTTAGTAGACAAAATCAATCGCGAAAATCTGCAAGATTCTTTAGATGAACATCTTATAATATAAATACTCTCTCGGCCCATATCCTGCAGAGAACGGAATATGGCAAAGATTCTAGGCATCGATTTAGGCACTACCAACTCGTGTATGGCCATCATGGAAAATGGCGAACCGGTTGTTCTCGAAAATTCCGAAGGCGCACGTACGACCCCTTCTGTCGTCGCTTTCACCAAGTCTGGCGAACGTCTCGTCGGTCAGGCCGCCAAGCGCCAGGCCATCACCAATTCCAAAAACACCGTTTTCTCCGTCAAGCGCTTCATCGGTCGCAAGTTCTCCGAGGTCAAGGGCGAACAGGGCCGTGTCCCTTACAAGCTCGTCGAAGCCAAGAACGGCGACGCGCATATCGAAGTCGACGTGAAGGGCGAAAAGAAGAGCTATTCGCCGGAAGAAGTTTCCTCGTTCATTCTCGCCAAGCTCAAGGCCGATGCCGAAGCCAAGCTCGGTGAAAAGATTACCCAGGCGGTCATCACCGTTCCTGCTTACTTTAACGACAGCCAGCGCCAGGCCACCAAGGATGCCGGTCGCATCGCGGGCCTCGAAGTGCTCCGCATCATCAACGAGCCGACGGCCGCCTCGCTCGCTTACGGTCTCGAAAAGAAGAGCGACGAAAAGATCGCCGTCTATGACTTGGGCGGCGGTACGTTCGATATCTCCGTCCTCGAAATCGGCGATGGCGTGTTCGAAGTCAAGGCCACCAACGGCGACACCCATCTCGGTGGCGACGACTGGGACAATGCCATCATGGATTGGCTGCTTGCCGAATTTAAGACCGAAAGCGGTATCGATTTAAAAGGTCAGCCGGACGCCATCCAGCGTCTGAAAGAGGAAGCCGAAAAGGCGAAGATCGCCCTTTCCTCCTCGCAGACTTACGAAATTAACCTGCCGTTCATCACGGCGGACCAGACTGGCCCAAAACATATCCGCAAGGATCTCACTCGCGCCAAGCTGGAACAACTCACCGAGACGCTCACCGAGCGCACGATCAAGCCGGTCAACGCCTGTCTCAACGACGCGAAGCTCACCGCCTCGCAGGTCGATGAGCTCGTGCTCGTCGGCGGCATGACCCGCATGCCCAAGATCATTGAAATCGCCCGCAAGCTCGTCAACAAGGAGCCGCACAAAGGTGTGAATCCGGATGAAGTTGTCGCCGTCGGCGCAGCCATCCAGGGCGGCGTGCTCAAGGGCGACGTCAAGGACGTGCTCCTGCTCGACGTCACTCCGCTGACGCTCGCCATCGAGACCGCCGGTTCCGTCGCGACGCCGATGATTCCACGCAACACCACGATCCCGACCAAGAAGAGCCAGACCTTCTCCACCTACTCGGACAACCAGCCCGGCGTGGAAATCAAGGTCTTGCAAGGCGAACGTCCGCTGGCCCGCGATAACAAGCAGCTCGGTACGTTCCACCTCGATGGCATTCCCCCGGCCCCTCGTGGCACCCCGCAGATCGAAGTCACTTTCGACATCGACGCGAACGGTATTCTCCACGTCTCGGCCAAGGACATGGGCACCGGTAAGGAACAGAAGATTTCCATCACCGGTTCCAGCGGTCTCTCCAAGGAAGAAGTCGATAAGATGACCAAGGAAGCCGAGGCCCATGCCGAAGAGGACAAGAAGGCCAAGGAAAAGATCGAGCTGCGCAACAATGCCGACTCAGCTGCCTACGCTGCGGAAAAGATGCTCAAAGACTTGGGCGAAAAGATCGATGCGGCCAAAAAGACCGAAATCGAAGCTGAAATCGCGAAGGTCAAGGAAGCACTCAAGGGCGACGACAGCGAC
>CAZZWT010000260.1:0-4630 GCA_964657775.1 uncultured Candidatus Methylacidiphilales bacterium
CTGCCTTCCTCAGTACGGACAATGCCGGCAATCATTATCGCAGCACGATCCGCGCTTGAGATGATAGCGCGCGGTGAAAACCGTGTTGCCAAATTCATCGAGGTAATAGTCCTGCTTCAAGTCGGAGAGCCGGCGCGCCTCGGCCAGGATCGCGTACGTGTCATCGAGCTCATGCGCCAGTCGCGCAAGGGTATCGAGGCACGGACGGCAGAGGCACGCCGGCTCGATTTGATCCGCGGTCAGGCGATTGACGATGTGCGCGGGCACGATGATCTCGTGGCACCAGCACGGCCCCTTATAGAGGTGACCCTTGGCCACGCGGCACTGGTTGTCCTCGCCGCACCAGGGGCAGATTTCCTCGGGACGCAGCGCGTCGGGTTGATGGGCAGATTCATTCATCGCAGCACGTCCTCGAGAAACGATTTTAACGCGACGCCCTGTTTCGGCCAGAGGAATTGACGCGCCCACGTCTGCGCGGCATGGCGATCGATTCCGCGTTGCGCAAGCGCGGTGACGCCCGCCGCAAGCGCGGCCACGTCGCCGCTGGGAACGAGTTCGGTCCACGCATTGACGTCGAGGTTTTTGAAAACGGGAATCTGGCTCGCGACGATGCCTTTGCCCGCGGCGGAATATTCCAGAAGTTTGAGCGGAAAGGTGTAGAGCGCACTGCGCGGCTCGAGCAAATTGGGCATCAGCCCGATGCTGGCCTTGGCCAGAAAGGGGCGCATCGCTTCACGCGAAACGGTGCCGTGAAACGTGATGTTGGTGGGCGCATCGCGGCGAATTTTTTCCAGCGCCTCGCCCTCGCCACCGAGCACGGTGAGGTGGAAATCGGGCAGCAGGCGCATCGCGGCGAGGGCGATGGGAACGCCCTTCCAAGCCTGCAGGCTGCCGGCGTAAATCAGTTCATGCGGATCGGGCGCGGCGGCGAGATCGAGGAGCATCGCTTCATCAATGCCATCGTGCTGGACGCGGATGGGCGAATTCACGGCGAACCGTTCCCGCAGGCAATCGGCCAGGTGACGGGAAATGGTGACCGTGGCCCGTGCGTGGGCTTGGACGCGGCGCTGCAGCTCCAGCAAGTCGCGATGCTTGACGCCGTCTTCGGGATACGTGTCCGCGAAAATCTCATGCGCCTCGAAGACGAGCGGCAGCGCGCGGTGTTTCGCCGCGATGTGATCCGCCGCCTTCAGGTGCATGGTGTAGACGACGTCGGGCCGCGCCGATTGGATCAACTGGTCGAGCTGCTTATAGTACCACGTGCCGCTGCGAATCCGGATCGGCCCGAGCGACATCTTGCGGCTGATCCACGCAATCTTCAGCCGCGGGCTTTGCGTGCCGCCGAAAAAATCGTGCAGCTCCTGCGCATCGGAAAGTTGAGCGGACGGCGCCGCGGCCAGCGTCACCTCGCACCCGGCGGCGGCCAGGCTCTCGGCCAGACGATAGACATGATACTCGCGCGCGAACTTGCCGGTGAATTCCTCGGGGAAGATGTAGAGGAGGTTCATCATTTTCCCTCCCCGGAGGGTCGGCCTCCGGACCGACCCTGACTTCCTGCCCGTGCGGTGATGCGCGGGGCAATCAGATGCGAGCTTCTCTCAGTCGGGTAGCCAGGGCTACTTGTTGCCCGGGTTCCGCAGCAGCGGAACAGGAAGCGATCGGCGCAGCGTAAGGCAACGATCCGCTTCCTGTCGCTCCGCCGAGCCTCCGCGACCCGGGCAACAAGTAGCCCGGGCCACCCGAATCCGAAGGCGCGCACTCGGTCAAAAACCTCCGTCATTCGCTTCCTGCCTGTCTTTCGCGCATTCCGACCGGAGGAAGGCAAAATCACGGTCGGGCCCGAGGCCGACCCTCCGATGAGAGATTTCTTCACGCGCCCCCCTTCGCGACCAGATCGAGGATCCGCTGCGCCACGCGCTCGGCCGAAAACTGCGCGCGCATGCGCTGGTGGCGCCTGGCGCGATCCGTCCACGCGGGATCGTGGCGGCGCTCGTACAGTTTTTTCAGCGCGGCGGTGAGGGCCTCGACATCGCGCGCGGGATAAATCACATGATCTTCGGAAGTGAGATAACCGGCGACACCCACCTGATCCGAAAGCAAAAGCGGCAGACCAACCGACGCGCCCTCGAGCGCGCTGATGGCAAACGACTCGAAGCCAATCGAAGGCTGCACATAGAGATCGCCGGTGCGGAGCAGGTCGCGCAGCGCAGGCGCATCTAGCAGGCCGCAGAGCGTGATCTCCTTGGTGAGGTGAAGTGCGAGAATGCGCTGTTCCAGCGCAGAGCGTTCGGGACCGTCGCCAGCCAGGCTCACGCGCGCGTGAATCTGATGCTGATTGCGCAGGCGCGCGACGGCCTCGATGAGATTCGCAAATCCTTTCCAGCCCACCAGCCGCCCGCTAGCCACAATCTGCCAGGCCTCCCCCTCTGCAGTCCTCTTCAGTCCTCTGTGCGAAACATCAGCCGCGTCGCCGGGCGTGAAGAAGTCGACATTCACCGGGTTCGGCACCAGCGCGGGGCGGCGTCCCACGCGCTTCTCCGCGAGATCGGCGGTGATCGTGCCCACGGCGGAGGCGGCATCAATCGCGCCGTAGAAAAGTTTGTCTCCCGCGAAGAAATCGGTGCCTTGAAAACTCATGAAGGTCTTCAACTCGGGTCGCGATTTCTTCCACCACCAAGCCACCGGCCAATCGAACGGTTTCGCGAGCAGCACGAGATCGACATGGCGCGCTTCCCACGCGTGGCGGATGCTCCACGCAAAGTGCAGGCGCTGCACCAGCCGCTGAAACCGGGTGCCGATATCGGGAATCGATTTTGTTTCCACGTAGGGGAGCAGCTCCAGCGTCATCGTCGTCGCGCGATGCGACTTGCCCGGCTTCGGCTCGCCGCCAAAGAGAATCACCTCATGCCCCAGTCGCTGCATCGCCTCGCCCACCGTAAACGCGAACGTCTCGATGCCGCCGACCTCGGGCGTGCCGGGCAAATCGAACGTGGCGTTGGGGAGGAAGATGCCGATTTTCATTGCGCGCCTCCGTGCGACGAGAATTTACGAAAGAGGAAGCCGCAGAAAGCGCCGAAAGGAATGAGCAAGACACAGAGGGGAAAATAGAGAAACCAAATAGAATCACCACCGGGGTGGGAACGCACATAAAGCACTCCCCAAACGCCATAGGCAACTAGCCCGACTTGGACAGCGATGAGGCCGCCCCAATAAACCTCCCTCGACAGCAGCCCAGGCAAGCAAATCAGCATCCATATAAATTGCGGCGTGCTGATGACCAAAGACGATAACAGGATGCCGAAACCGATGTCCCAGAACGGTTCGGGAATTCCGTTGTCAGGCTCCAGAAGAGCCATGGCGCACATCACGGCTAACGAGGGGCCAAACACCGTCAGGAACGCAAAGAGCCACCTGTTCATCACGCGCCTCCTAATATAGAAACGAGTTTGTCCACGACATCGACCGCGCAGAGCGAAGCGAGGCACGCGCTGTCGGGCCCCTTCGGACACGAGCGCGTGCCCTCGCGCAGGCAGCGGCAATCGTTGCGCATGACTTGCAGGCGCGCGTGCCACGGTCCCCAGATTTTTTCCTCGGTGGGGCCGAAGAGCGCGACGCCCGGTTTATCAAGCGCGACGGCGAGGTGCATCGGCATCGAATCGACGCCGACGAACGCGGCGGAATTTTTCAACAGCGCGCCGAGCTGGTTGACCGTGAGCGTGCCGATCTCGTTGAAATCGGGCGGAGCGAGCGCGATGAGTTCCTCGGTGAATTCGATCTCGAAGGGATCGCGGCCAGCGGTGACGAGCAGCGGCAGGTTCAGCTTTTCGCGCGCGCGGCGGATGAAATCCGCGAGGTTGGCCATGGGCCAATACTTCGATTGCCAGCGCGCGGCGGCGTGCAGCAGGACGAAGCCGCCGGGCGCGAGGTGGCGCGCGCGCATCCACTCCGCGGCCCAGTCCTGATCGGCAGCGGGCGGGTGATATTCGAGGTGGAGCGGGTCGGCCTCGCGCGGGTTCGCGCCGGTGAGCTTGAAGTGATTCTTGGCGGTGTGATCGTTCTGGGTCGAATCGGGAACCCAGTCGTTGATCACGCCCAAGCGGCGCAGGTGCTGGTTGCGGGGCGTCTCCAGTCCGGTCCGTTTTTTCGCGCCGCTGAGGAAGGCCCAGAGCGCGGGACGGTCGGAGCACTTGGAGAAAACGATAGTCCAGTCGAAGCCGATCTTGCGGTAGCGCAGGAAGCGCGCGAAGTCGCGGCTGAGCTGGACGGAGCCGCGCGGCAACGCTTCCACCGAGGCGAGGCCGGGCATGGCCTGGAGCAGCTCCGCCCCGAGCGGCTGCAACAGCGCGTGCACTTCGTGGCCCTGGTCGATCAGCCAGCGCAGGGTCGATGTGGTGAGGATGGCGTCACCGGGTTGGTTGAGTTGGATGGCGAGGATGCGCATGAAAACGGTTACCGCGATGGAAGCATGGGGAAAGGTTTCGCGCAACGGCGCAACGACGGCCACGCGGAGCCGGGAAGGTTGGAGGGAGAGTTGGTGGTTAGCATGGCCTGATCTTCGCACGAAAAAGCGGAGGTGCGGTATACCACCGTTTGCTGCGTTTCTAATATTTGCTAAAAAGATTGGAAATTT
>CAZZWT010000261.1:0-4628 GCA_964657775.1 uncultured Candidatus Methylacidiphilales bacterium
GGGACGAACTGAAAATGACCTCCGTGATCGTAACCCATGACATGGTGAGCGCGCGCGAAGTGGGCGACCGCATCGCGATGCTCTACGAGGGCCAGATTTATTGCGTGGAGGAGCCGGGCGTGGTGCTGGGCTCCGAGGACCCGATCATCAAGCGGTTTGTGAACGGGATTTCCGACGCGAGTGATGCTATCTTCTAGTAATAATTTGTCCGCCAACACCGACTGATAAAGAACCCCATGAAACAGAACGCGAACCTTGAAACAATGGTCGGCATTTTCCTGCTGATGGGCATCGGGCTGATTTGTACGCTGATTATTGTCTTCGGCGAATTGCCCGATTTCATGAAGCCGACTTATTCGCTGACGGTGAAGTTTGCCGACGCGAGCGGCTTGCTGAAGGGCTCGGATGTTTACTTGGCCGGCGCGGTGATCGGGAAGGTGACGACCGATCCGCATTATATTCCCGATTCGCAGCGCGTGGAGGTCGGGCTGAAAATTAACAAGGATGTGGGCATTCGCGAGGACGCGAGTTATGTCATCGGCAGCTCGGGACTGCTGGGCGATCGGTTTGTGATCGTGAAGCCGAAGGCTCCCGAGAAAGACAAGCCGCTGGCGCCTTTCGTGAAGGACGGCGAGGTGATTGAAGGCGTCGAATCGAACGACATTCAAGGGGTCATCGACGCTTCCAAGCCGCTGATCGATCGCGCGAATCACATCGCGGCACAACTCGATGACATGATCACACGGTTGAACGTCGATGTCCTTTCCAACACGAGCACGGATGACTTGAAGGAGACCATTTCCAAGTTGCGCCACATGGTCGACAGCGGCGACAGCATGATTTCCAACGCGAACGATCTGCTGGTGCAGGCCAAGACGGGCAAGGGCGTGCTCGGGCGGTTGATCAACGACAAGCAGGTGGGGGATAATCTCGCCACCTTCGTGGCCAACCTGAAGACGCACGGGCCGATTTTCTATCACGACGATACCGCCGATAAGGACAACAGCGACGACAGCCCACCGACACGAAAGAAAAAACAATGAGCGAACCTCTTAGCGCGGTAGTCGTGGCGGCGGGTCGCAGCCAACGCATGGGCTTTGACAAGCTCCTCACCCCCTTGGGCGGTCATCCCTTGTTGCTCCACACGCTGGAGCGGTTGCTCGCGACGGAGGTGCCGTCGGAGATTATTTTGGTCGTGCGGCCCGGTTCGCAAGCCGAGATGGAAGCGGTGATCGCGCCGGTGAATACCAAGGGGAACATCCGGCTCGTCGATGGCGGCGCGCAGCGGCAGGACTCGGTGCAGGCCGGCTTGAAGGCGGTATCCGCCGCGTCGGAATTTGTGATGGTGCACGATGCCGCGCGGCCTTTCGTGACGAAGGAATTGATCGATACCGTGCTGGCGGCGGCGAAGCTTTCCGATGCGGCGGTGTGTGGCGCGCCGTGCAGCGATACGTTGAAGGAAGTGGGCGAGGACGGTCTCGTCCTGCGCACGCCGGACCGCTCGAAATTGTGGACGGTGCAGACGCCGCAGATTTTCCGCACGAAGCTGCTGCGCGATTGCTACACCGCTGCGCTAAAAACAGGCGCGACATTTACCGACGACACGGCAGTCGTGGAGAGCCAGGGGCATCCGGTGCGAATCGTTCTTTATCATGGCGTGAACATGAAAGTGACGACGCCGGCGGACTGGAGCCTGGCGGAGGCGCTGCTGCGTTCGGGCGAAGGCGAGGGAAGCCCCGGCCAGACGCTGCGCAAGCAACTGCACGACATGAACAATCACCTGACGCCGCTGCTCGGTTACGCGTACCTGCTGGTGAATGAATTTCCCGATGAGTCGCGGGCGAAGAAATTTGCCAAGAGCGTGCAAACGGCGGCGGAGCGCTGCCAGCAGACCACGGCGGCGATTCAGAAGTCGGTGCGGGAGCTGTTTCCGCGAAAAGGTGAATAGGGAAAAAGTAAAGGGTAAAAGGAAATAGGCGGGAAGCGCTTTGTTCCCTCACTTTACCTTTTTCCTATTCCCTTTTACCTTTCTCGCGCCATGCACGGAATCGAACTGCTTCATGATCTTGCCGTGGTCATGCTTGTGGCGGGCATCACCACGATTTTGTGTCATCGGCTGAAGCAGCCGGTGGCGCTCGGTTACATCGTGGCCGGCTTTCTCATCGGGCCGCACACGCCGCCGTTTGAGCTGGTCAAGGACGAGGACACGATCAAGACGCTGGGCGAGATGGGCGTGGTGCTGCTCATGTTTTCACTCGGGCTCGAGTTCAGTCTGAGGAAACTGACGAAGGTCGGCATGGCCGCGTTCGTCGCCGCGGTGCTGGAAATTTTGCTGATGATCTGGCTCGGCTACGAAGTCGGGCGCGCGTTTGGCTGGAACACGATGGACAGCGTTTTCCTCGGGGCGATGCTTTCCATTTCCTCGACCACCATCATCGTCAAGGCGCTGGCGGAGCTCAACAAATCGCGGGAGCCGTTCGCCGAAATCATCTTCGGGATTCTCGTCATCGAGGACATCCTGGCCATCGTCCTGCTCGCGCTGCTTTCCGGTTTCGCGAAAACGGGGTCGCTCAGCGCCGCGGAAGTGGGCATCGAAGTCCTGAAGCTGTCGGTCTTCTTCGCCGTCGTGCTCGTGGCGGGTTTCATTCTCGTGCCGCGGCTCTTCAATTACATCGCCAGGTTCAAAAGCAACGAAATGCTCCTCGTCGCTGCGCTCGGTTTTTGCTTCGGCGTGTCGCTTGTCGCATCGATGCTCGGCTACTCGGTCGCGTTGGGCGCATTTCTCATCGGCGCGGTCATCGCGGAGTCGCGGCAGATCCACAAGATCGAGGACCTCACCGCGCCGGTACGCGATATGTTCAGCGCCATTTTCTTCGTCACCATCGGCATGTTGATCGATCCGCACATGCTGCTGCAATATGCGTGGCCGATTATTGTGCTGTCGCTGCTGGTCATCGTGGGAAAAGTCGTCACCTGCAGCTTCGGCGTTTTCATCGGCGGCAAGGACCTGCGCACGTCGCTCAGCGTGGGCCTCGGACTGGCGCAGATCGGCGAGTTCTCGTTCATCATCGCGACGCTCGGGCTCACGCTCAACGTCACCAGCGCCTTCCTTTATCCCATAGCCGTTGCGGTCTCGGTCGTCACCACGCTGACCACGCCTTATCTCATCCGCGCCACGGATGGTATCGCGGGTTGGATCGATCGCTCCGCGCCGCGACCGATGATGCAGGCGCTCTCGGTCTACACCGCATGGATCGGTTCCTTCGGCGGCCAGGACCGGAGCCCGATGGTGTTGCTGGTGCGGCGAATGGGCTGGCAATTAATGGTTAATTTCCTGCTCACGGTTGGCTTCTTCGCCTTGGGCGCATGGCTGGCGCGTTTCCCCGATTCCTACCTGCCCGATTTCATGCGCTCACCCGAAGTTCACCAAACGCTGGTGTGGTTGGGGGTCATGATCCTCACGGCGGGAATCTACCTCGCGAGCGTCCGTAAAATACAAGCCATGTCGATGCTTATCGCCGAAATTTGCGTGCCGATGGCGACAGTCAGCGGCCAGCGTGGCAGTGCGGCGCGGATGGTCATTGGCCAGGTGTTCAGCCTGGGCTCGTATGTCGTTATCGTTTTCCTTACCATTTTGCTCAGCACCTCGATTCTGAGTTCGATCGAAACCATGGTGCCGCTGTTGCTCATCATGGTCGTGGCCGCGCTGCTTTTCCGGCGCATTCTCGTCCGCATTTACAGCCGGGCCGAGATTGCGCTGCACGAGACGTTGCTCGAGCTTCCGACCATGCGCGAGCAGCCCAAGGTCATGCCGGAGCTGCTGCACGAGGCGGAACTCGAGACGATGGAGATTCCGCCCGGCTCCGCCATGATCGGCAAGAAGCTGAGGGAAATTCCGCTGCGCGCGCAGACCGGCGCCAGCATCGTCGCAATCGAGCGCTCCGGCATGCGGCTGATCAATCCCGGCCCGGACGAAATCATCAGCGCCGGCGACCGCGTGCTGCTCCTCGGTCAGGCGGAGCAGTTGCCGGCGGCGAGCGATTTGTTGGCGGCGACAGCGTAGCGCCTGGTCTTGCCGGAATGGCCGATCGCCGTGAAGAAAAAGTAAGGGCGGAGAACCGCAACTTAGACTTTGCGGGCTGATCGAGTCGACCCTGCGCCCGTCAACAGCAGGGCAGCAGCGAGCGCAACGAGTAAGGCGGGGGGACGGGTGGGGGTAACCAACGACCGCTGGCTGGCCTGCAGCGTTCGCGACGAAGGCAAGGTCGATGAAGTAATTGCTGCTTTGAAAGCTGCTGGTGGGATAACTCCCGAGCGCGCCATAGACGCCATTAGCTCCAGCCGGTGCGGTGAGATCACCGCTCGTGATGGCGGAATTCAGCGCATTTGGCGTTACCGCAAAATAGCCGTTGCACGAAACGGAGACGGTATAAGTCGCCCCCGCGCTGAGCGGCACAGGATAACTCAGAGGTGCCGACTGCCACCCGCTGGACGTTTCGTTGGTGAAGATGGCCGTCGCCAAGCGCCTTCCGGTGGAGTCCCAAAGACTGCCGAGGTGGCTCCCCGATTCGCTCGGCGAACGGTAGAACTTGATAGCATTGACGACGCCCGCTTTGGCCGATACGAAC
>CAZZWT010000262.1:0-4624 GCA_964657775.1 uncultured Candidatus Methylacidiphilales bacterium
GGCGGACGCGAACCCGGTCGCGCGACGCCGATCAACGAGCCCTGCGTTTGGAGATCGAGGGCCACCTTCTTCAAATTATCTAAAATCGTATCTGACATGCCCCCAGGTTCTCACAGAAAGTGAAAGGGGCGGTATAGCACGGTTTGCTGCGTTTGCTAAATTCGCTAAAAAGAATAGAAATTTTGCAAATATTGAAAACCCGGCCTTATTTTAAGCAGAGCATGCGCTGATTAAAGACCATACTCGCCCTTCAATCGCTCGAAGAGCCACTCACGCTCAACCTCCGTCAGGCTTTCACCCAAATCGAAGCGCTCATTCCCCTGATCGATCGTGAGGCGATTCCCGCCATCGACATCGCGTATCTTCAAGGTGGCGAGGTTTTCGGGACTAAAGATGGTCACCTTTCTTCTCTGGAAAGCCTTCTTCCAGGCGTTCTGCCGATGGCGGTAGGCATATCGGTTGAAGGACATTATGTCCAGCGGCTGAACTCCCGAGTCATGAATCAGATTGGGCCGCGCCAGCGTGAGAGTTTCCGGAATCGAGGGGCGAAGAAGGCGGTAAAGATAAGCCAGCGCGAATCCGCCGCCAATGGTCCATCCGCCGAGCCAAAAAAGCAGGAAAAGCTCGGGCGTCTTCTGGTGAGAAAAAAAGAGCTCGTGGAAGGCGCCAATCCAGCCTGCGCACCAACCGCACAACCAGAAGATCAAGAACGCCGCCACGGGATAGCGCATAAAACTCCCGGAACCGTAGGGCAGTTTGAGCAGCGGGTAGCCGACGCCATCCGTCGTTTCCACAATCTTGGAGTTGGCAGGCAGGCTGGGGTACATCGTGGCACGACAAAGACTTATTCAACGGGCCCACCACCACCGAGCAGATGCAGCACCGCCATGCGGATGGCGAGACCATTCTGGACCTGGTCGAGCACGGTGGAGTTGGGGCCATCGGCAAGTTCGCTGGCAATCTCGACGCCGCGGTTGATTGGGCCGGGGTGCATGATGAGGACCTCGGGCTTGCACTTCTTGAAGCGCGTGGCGCTGAGACCGAAGAGCGAAATGTATTCGCCCACGGAGGGGAAGAAGCTGCGCTGCTGGCGCTCGTGCTGGATGCGCAGGAGCATGATGACGTCGGCGTCGGGCAGGACGGAATCGAAGTCGTGCGCGACGGTAACGCCCAGTTCGCCGAAGATTTCCGGCACGAGCGTGGTCGGGCCGACGAGCGTGACGCGCGCGCCGAGCTTGGTCAGTGCCCAGACGTTGGAGCGGGCCACGCGGCTGAAGAGGATGTCGCCGCAGATGACGACGTGGAGGTCCTTCCACTCCTTCGTGCCGCCGAGCCGCTCGCGCATGGTGAAGGTGTCGAGCAGCGCCTGGGTGGGATGCTCGTGCGCGCCGTCGCCGGCGTTGACGATGTGGGCCTTGAGGCGCTCGGCCAGGAATTGCGGCGCGCCGGCGGCGGAGTGGCGCAGGATGACAAAATCAGCCTTCATCGCCTGAAGCACGAGGCCGGTGTCCTTGAGCGTTTCGCCCTTGCGGAAGGAACTCGACGCGCTGTCGATGGAGACGACATCGGCATCGAGGCGTGTGGCAGCGAGCTCGAAGGAGGTGCGCGTGCGGGTGCTCGGCTCGACGAAAAGGTTGACCACGGTGCGGCCCGACAACGAGGAGGACTTTTTGACCTTGCGGGTAAGGAGGTCTTTAAACGTGCGCCCGGTATCGAGAATCAATTCAATCTCGGCCCGGTCCAATTCGCGGATGGTGAGGAGGTCCTTGCGCGTCCAGGCGGTGCTCATTAAAGGTGCAGTCTAACGGGAGTTGTCGGATAGAGACACTATTTTTCGCAGTGCTTTTCTGGAATGGCTTGTCTTTCTCTTGGAGTCGACAAATCTGGTTCGTGCTCCAGTGGATTAAAGCAGTGATCGCGGCTTATGCGTTTTCTATAGGCGCGGCGGGAATTTGTTGCGCGAGCATTGGTTTGCAGACGGACCTAACCATTGATTTTAAGAATCCCGCTGACGCCAAGGCCAAAGCGGACTGGTCGCCGGCAGACAAGCTGGAAGTCACCCCAACAGGGCTCGGGCGAAACGATTCTCATTGGGGCAACCCGGGACCATGGATCGAAACAAAGCCATTTCCGCTCGGTTTGTCCTGGCGCACGGCGAGTGCGGCGTCGATTCGTGTGACCGTGGATTTTTTGCCGAGATCGAGCGACCCGGCGACGACCTATTCGTATGAAGGGGCCGTGTTTGTCCGGTACGGTCCCGACGCAAAGAATTGGTCGTCCTGGCAAGCACTCGAACGGCAACCGGCTGACACGACGAAAGGCGAGGCACGCGGTATTGTTTTCAGGGGCGAAGTTGGCGTGCCTTATCGCGAGAGCGAAGCCTATCATAGCCTTGTCTCCGCTTATTCTGCACTGGACGTACCTTGGCCTAGCGACGAAGAAGCCGCAGTAAAATGGATCGTAGCCAAAGACCCGGCATTTTTTCGAAAACACCTCTCGTTTGTGGGATACATCGAATTTCTTTTCGAGACCAACTTTGAAGACGATCACCAGCTTGCCCGATTCGAGGCCGAGATGGGCGTCGGTCTCGGAGGACTTTCTTTAACGCCCAAGGATCCCTCCGCGGAAAAGGATCGCGGCATGGATGTTCCGTGGCGATACCGCGCTCCCTAGCCCGTTATCCTATTTCAGCGACTGCGCCACGACCTTCGCAAAGTATGTCAGAATAATATCTGCTCCGGCGCGTTTGATGGCCATGAGGGATTCGTCGCGCGCCTTCTCCAGGTCGAGCCAGCCCAGCTTGGCGGCGGCGTGGATTTGCGCGTATTCGCCGGAGACTTGGTAGGCGGCGACGGGCAGGGTGGTGCCGAGTTTCACGGCGGCGATGACGTCGAGATAAAGGCCGGCCGGTTTGACCATGAGGATGTCGGC
Source organism: uncultured Candidatus Methylacidiphilales bacterium (assembly GCA_964657775.1). GTDB lineage: Bacteria > Verrucomicrobiota > Verrucomicrobiia > Methylacidiphilales > UBA1321 > JABDGH01. Next base: position 2,932 of record CAZZWT010000262.1, read on the forward strand.
GCCCTGGTCTTCGTCGAGGCGGGCTTCGAGCAACGCCTCGCGCAGATTGGCGGGATCAAGCTGATAGCTGCGCTTGTCCAGCGGCGCCGTGCCCTTTTTCGTCGAGCCGACGGCGTCGCGGAACGGGCCGTAGTAGGCCGAGGCGAATTTCGCGGCGTAGGCGAGAATGGAAGTCTGCGTGAAACCTTCGTGGTCGAGTTCATCCCGGATCGCGCCAATGCGGCCATCCATCATGTCCGACGGCGCGACGATGTCGGTGCCGACCTCGGCCAGCATCGTGGCGTAGTGGGTGAGGATGTGGACCGTGTCGTCGTTGGCCACCTCGCCGGAGGCATCGAGCACGCCGTCGTGGCCGTGATCGGTGTAGGGATCGAGCGCGACATCGGCGACGATGAGCATCTCCGGCACCTCGGTCTTGATCTGTTTGATCGCGTTGAAAAACCAGTTCTTACTCGCGACCGCATACTTTCCCCGAGCGTCCTTCAGCGCCGGGTCGATCTGCGGGAAGAGCGCCACCGCACGGATGCCCAGTTGCGCCAAGGCGGCGACTTCCTTCAACGTGTTGCGGACGTTGAGCCGCTCGATGCCGGGCAGGCTGGGGATTTCCTCCGGCTGGCCGTTGCCGTCCTTGACGAACAGGGGCTGGATCAGGTCGTCAACGTGCAGGCGGTGCTCCTGCACCAGCGCGCGGATGGCGGCCGATTGCCGGTTGCGGCGCGGGCGGCGAATGAGATCGAGGGGAGGCGTGTAGGCGGAGTTGATCATGGCGGAAGGGGAAGGACCAAATTACTAAAATTTCCAAATTAACCAAATTTTATGAAAGAAAGACGAGGGCGAATTAAGACGCCTCTTCCCCTTTCCTCGCCTTTAGTTTCGTTAATTCGGTGAATTTGGATATTTGGTTAGGCCTTTTCGGCTGGGCGGACGGGGACGGTGTTGTGGAAGCCAATCGAGATGCGATTCCAGGCATTCATGTTGACGATGACCATGCTGAGATCGACGAGTTCCTTTTCGGAAAATTGGGCGGCCACGGCGTCGTAAGGATCCTGTGGCGCGTGCTTATCCGCGATGAGGGTGAGCGTCTCGGCCCAGGCGAGCGCGGCTTGTTCGCGAACGGTGTAGAAGGTCGTTTCGCGCCAGGCGGAGAGGCAATCGAGCCGCTGCTGGCTTTCGCCCAGCGCGCGCGCTTCCTGCGTGTGGATGTTGAGGCAGTAGGCGCAGCCGTTAATCTGCGAGACGCGTAGTTCGACCAGCGCCTTCAGCTTTGGATCAAAATTTTCCGCATGGAGATATTTACCAACCGCGCTGAGGGCTTGGGTGGCTTGCGGGGCGGCAGCGAGATAATCGATTCGTGTGCTCATGGTTTCGAGTGTAGCGGCGGTCGATGACCGTCGCACTTTAATTTGCGATGGGAAACGGGGCCTTTCGGGTTGATTCGTATCGCTCATGGGAGTCACCGACGCTCATCGACCGCCGCTACCTTATAAGAGGGCCGTCTGCTCCAGCCGCGAGGCTTCCAGCGAGGGCAGGCCGCCGATTAGTTTTTGGTGCTGCAGGTAGACTTGGCGATCGGTGAGGCAGGCGAGGTAATCGCACGTCGCGCGATACTCGCCGTCGTTCTTCACGCGCGTCTCGAATTGCGGGCTGAGCAGGTGCGGGTGGCCGACCAGGAGCTCGAAGAGTTGCTCGAGGC
>CAZZWT010000263.1:0-4601 GCA_964657775.1 uncultured Candidatus Methylacidiphilales bacterium
CAGATCGAGCAGACCGTCATCAACGAGGAAAGCCAGGTGCGGCAACAATCGTGGCTGGACAGTCTGCGGGCGAAGGCGTTTATCAAGATGTTCCTGTAATAGGTCTTTATAGGACTTAGACGTCCTATAGGTCCTGTAAGACCTATGCCTCCCCCCAAACTCCCCACTATCGCCATCACCATCGGCGACCCCGCTGGTATCGGCCCCGAAGTGATCGCGAAAACCTTGCGCGATCGGCGGCTGCCGAAGGGCTTTCGTTATGTCGTGCTGGGCCGGAGAAGCGGCCGCGGAATCAAACCGGGAATCCTGTCGCCCACCACGGCACGAATCGCGCTCGGCGCGCTGGAAGAAGCGGCGGCGGGCTGCCTAAGCGGCCGCTACGCCGCCATGGTCACGGGCCCCGTGCATAAATCCGCCATTGCACGCCTGCCGTATGACTTTGTTGGCCAGACGGAGTTTCTCGCCCGCGCCTGCGGCCTGCCCGATGAGGCGGCGGTGATGGTGCTGACCGACCCGAAGCTGACCGTGGCCCTGTGCTCCAGCCATGTTTCCCTGGTCGAGGCCATCCGCAGCCTCACGCCGGAGCGAATGGTCTTCGTCGCCAAAACGGTGCGCGAGTTTTTGATCCAGCGCGGCGTGAAGAAGCCCCGGTTGGCGATGGCCGGCGTGAATCCCCACATGGGCGAGAACGGCCTCTTCGGCGATGAGGATCAGCGCATCGTTTTGCCTGCCTGCAAACTCTTGCGCGAGGAGAAGATCATCATTTGCCATTTGCCGGCGGACGCCGTTTTCTATTTCGCGGTGCAGAAGAAATCATTCGACGCCGTGATTTGTGCCTATCACGACCAAGGGCTAATTCCGTTCAAGCAGGTGGCCTTTGAGACGGGCGTGAATATCACGCTGGGCCTGCCGCTCATTCGCACCTCGCCCGACCACGGCACGGCGCTCGAAATCGCTGGCCAAGGCAAGGCGGATCATCGCAGCATGTTGGCCGCTGTCCAACTGGCCTGCCGGTTGGCGCGGAAGAAGGCGAACCTCAAATGAAAATCGGAATCATCACGTTTGCGGATGCGACGCGGTCCGCCGCGCATAACGAAAACGTTCACGCGGAAAGAGAGAAGGTCGTCGGGTCGATATTCTCGGAGCCCTCGCAATTCGTGCGCCTCGTCATCGAGCAGGAGCCAAAACAACTGCGCAAGGCGCTCACCGACTTGTGCGACAAGGAAAAGTGTCCGCTCGTGCTCACCATGGGCGGGACGGGCCCCGGGCCGAAGGATTTCGTGCCGGACGTGACGCTGGAGGTGGTCGACCGCAAGCTGCCCGGCTTCGGCGAGATCATGCGCTACTATTCCTACGAGCGGTTCAAGGTCTCCGTGCTGTCGCGCGCGGAGGCGGGCGTGCGCGGGCAGAGCCTGGTCATCAACCTCCCGGCCAAGCCAAAGCCGGCGCGGTTTTGCCTGCGCCTCTTGCAGGAGGGGATTGTGGAGGCGCTGGAGCAGATCGCTGGCCTCAAGGTCCTACTCAAAGGTGATGAAATCGTCGTGCCGATCGACAAGTATCTGCCGTTCCTGAAGAAAATTCGCCCCAAACCCGAGCCGGGCGGCGATCAGCATCCGCTGATTAAGTAGGCGGGCGCAGCAAAAGGTGGCCGGCGCAGGCCCTTGCGCCGGGAGCTGTTGCGCGAGCACGCGCGACAGCCTGCGTTCTCGCATTATAGATAGAGCGCTTTTTTTGAAGCGGTCACCCAGGTCGTCTCGACTGACGAGACGACTTCCGGCGCAGGGCCTGCGCCGGCTACCTTCCACGGCAACGACTACAGGAAACTCGCCGCCGCCGTCTTCAACTCCCAATCCACCACCACTTTTTCGCGGCGCTGCGTCTTTTTGCTGAAGTAGAAAACGCAGCCGTATTGCATGCCGTACTCGTGCACGAGCTTCGTCGCCTTCACATCGTAGCAGCAGTACTCGGCGATCGGCAGCAGCTTGCCTTCCTTCCACCACTTGAGCGATTCCATGCCGTCGGCAGTTTTGCCGGCGCCGATGGTCTGCTCGCTGATGGCGTCGAGTCCGATGCGCGAGCCGATGACTTTTTCCACATCGCGCATGAGATCGAGCACGGGCACCTGGCTCAAATCGAAAACGGCGTAGGGCGCGAGCACCTCGAAATCGAAATCGATGACGTTGTACCCGACGACGAGGTCGGCGCGTTGCAGCTCCTGCAGGAGCGCATAGACGTCGTCTTCCTGATAAATTTCGTAGCTGCCGCGCGCGGTGCTGTAGGTGACGCCGAGCGCGACTTTCATCGCCTTCTTGTTGTGCCAGCCGCCGACTTCCGCCGCGCTCTTTTGCGTTTCCAAGTCGAAGTAGACGATATTCGGACCGGACATGATTAAGTCGCATGATGGCGATTCGCGCGCCGCTGCAAATCCGAAAAAATCCCTTTTGTAACCTTTTTCCGCGCGGGTCGTCTGCCGTGTTATGAAAACGAATCACTCGATCTTGTTCGGATCACTCTTTTGCGCGGGCACATTGCTGTTCTGTTTGCCGCAGTCGGCACAAGCCTGGGGCGGACGCGGCGGCGGCGGTTTTGAGCGCTCCGGCACCTTCACCGACCGGCGCGGCACGGGGACGTTTAATCAATCGGTGCAGCGCTCCAACGGCACGGCGCAGCGGAATTCGCAATGGACGAATGCCAACGGCGGCCAGGGCAGTCACTCGGCGACCAATACGTATAATAGCGGAACGGGCACGGGGACGCATGAGGGCTCGACGACCTACGCGAATGGCAAGACTTCCTCGAGCCAGGGCACCTATACGAAGACGGGCACGGGCAGCGGCACGTACAACGGGACGGTCACGGGGCCGAATGGCAACACGACCGACGTGAGCAAGACGGCGACGACGAGCAACGGCACGCGCACGGTGGATTCGACTTACACGAATCCGACCACCGGCAAGACGGCGACGTCGGACCAGACTTATACGAAGACCGCCAACGGCTATGACCAGACCGGGACGATCACCGGGCCGAATGGCAAGACGAGCACGGACACGCGCGACGTGGGCTACACGCATAACGCCGATGGCACGACGACGCGGACGGAATCGGGATCGATCACCGGGCCGGGCGGCAAGACGGTGACGGGTGGGAATTCGGAGACGTATACGAAGACGCCGACAACCACGGCGGATTAACGAAGAGAAAGGTAGCCAGCGCAGGGGCCTGTGCCGGCTACCTTTTTGATCAATGCGGCGTTGCGGGCGCGGGCGATTTTTCCATCTTGCCCGGCTTCGTCTTGAATAACCGCAGCATCAACACAAAGAAAAGCGGCACAAAGAAAATGGCCAGGAACGTCGCCGCGAGCATGCCGCCGATGACGCCGGTGCCGATCGCGTTCTGTCCGCCGGAACCCGCGCCGCTGGCGATGGCGAGCGGCGTGACGCCAAGCACAAAGGCGAGCGAGGTCATCAAAATCGGCCGCAGGCGCTGGTGCGCGGCGGTCACCGTGGCGTCGACGAGGTTCATGCCTTGCTCGAAGTTTTCCTTCGCAAACTCAACGATCAGAATCGCGTTCTTGGCTGAGAGACCGACCGTGGTCAGCAACCCGACCTGGAAGAAAACGTCGTTGTTCAACCCGCGCCAGAGTGTGGCGACAATCGCGCCGAACACGCCGAGCGGCACGACGAGCAACACCGCGACGGGAATCGACCAGCTTTCATAGAGCGCCGCGAGACAGAGAAACACCACGGAAAGCGAAATGGCGTAAAGCGTGCCGGTCTGCGAACCGCCCCGCCGCTCCTCGTAGGAGAGCCCGGTCCAATCGAACGCAATGCCGGGCGGGAGCTTGCCGATCAGTTTTTCCATTTCGTCCAACGCCTCGCCGGTGCTGTGCCCGGGCGCAGGTACGCCAAGAATTTCGACCGACGAAACACCGTTGTAGCGCTCCAGCTTGGGCGAGCCGTAGGTCCATTTGCCGGTGGCGAAGGCGGAGAACGGGACCATCTGGCCCGCCGCGTTGCGCACATACCATTTGTCGAAATCCTGCGGCAACATGCGCGAGGGCGCGTCGCCCTGAATGTAGACTTTCTTGATGCGCCCGCGATCGATGAAGTCGTTCACATACTCCGAGCCCCACGCGGCGGAGAGCGTGTCGTTGATCGACGCGATGGTGAGCTGGAACGCCTCCGCCTTGTGCCGGTCGATCTCGACGTTGTATTGCGGCTCGTCGGAGAGACCATTCGGGCGCACGGAGAATGGCGCGAAGAGCGGATCCTTCGCAGCCATGCCGAGCAGTTGATCGCGCGCGTTCATCAGCGCCGTGTGGCCGAGGCCGCCGCGATCCAGGAGCTCGAGATCGAAGCCGGTGGCGTTGCCGAGCTCGAGCACGGCGGGCGGCGCGAACGCAAACGCGAAGGCACTTTTAATTTGCGCGAACCGGCCCATCGCGGCCTTGGCGATCGCCTGCACCCGGTTTTTTTCCCCGGGCCGCTCGTCCCAGGGCTTAAGCCGGACAAACGCCAGGCCGGAGCTCTGCCCCTTGCCGCCAAAACTGAATCCGGTGACGGTGAAAACCCCCGCGACGTTGGCCGCCTGGTCCTTCA
>CAZZWT010000264.1:0-4598 GCA_964657775.1 uncultured Candidatus Methylacidiphilales bacterium
GAGGAAGCGCGCCACTGCGACCTCACCGCGGAGAAGTTCCTGCTCGACGGCCGGCATGTCGGCACTGGCGGAGGTAATCACATCGTGCTCGGCGGCGCCACCGTCACTGACAGCCCGCTCCTGCGCCGGCCCGATCTGCTGCGCAGCCTCGTCGGCTATTGGCAGAACCACCCGGCGCTTTCGTACCTCTTCTCCGGCATGTTCATCGGGCCGACCAGCCAGATGCCTCGTGTGGACGAAGCGCGCAACGACGTGCTCTATGAGCTCGAGCTCGCCTTCCGCCAGGTGCCCGACAAGGCGCAAGTCCCGCCATGGCTCGTGGACCGCATTTTCCGCAACATCCTGACCGATGTCACGGGCAACACCCACCGCGCCGAGTTCTGCATCGACAAGCTCTTCGATCCGAGCAGCGCCACCGGCCGCCTCGGCCTGCTCGAGTTGCGCAGCTTCGAGATGCCGCCGCACGCGCGCATGAGCCTGACCCAACAGCTCCTGATGCGCGCCGCCGTGGCCAAGTTCTGGGACAAGCCCTACAAGGGCAACCCGGTGCCGTGGGGCACGCAACTGCACGATCGCTTCCTCCTGCCGCACTACTGCGCGCAGGACATCAACGACGTCATCTATGACATGAAGGTGAGCGGCTTCCCCTTTAAGTCGGAATGGTTCACACCGCACTTCGAGTTCCGCTTCCCCATCCAGGGCGAGGTCAACTACGACGGCGTCCACCTCGAGCTCCGCACGGCGCTGGAGCCGTGGCATGTCCTCGGTGAAGAGGGCACGGCAGGAGGCACTGTCCGCTACGTCGACTCGTCGGTGGAGAAGCTCCAGGTCAAGGTCGACAACGCCATCGAGGGACGGCACGTCGTCACCTGCAACGGCCGGCGCATTCCGCTCCACTCCACCGGCACGGCCGGCCAGTTCATCGCCGGCGTCCGTTACCGCGCGTGGCAACCGGCGGAGGCGCTGCACCCGACCATCGGGGTCGATGCGCCGCTGACCTTCGACATCCTCGACACGTGGACGAACCGTTCCCTCGGCGGCTGCGTCTACTACGTCTCGAGCCCCGGTGGCCGCAACTGGACGACGATGCCGATCAACGCCAACGAGGCCGAGGGGCGCCGCCTCTCCCGCTTCCGCGCGTTTGGTCATACCGCCGGCCAGATCTTTGTGCCGCCGGTGTTGCCGACCCGGACCGACTTCCCGCTGACGTTGGATCTGCGGGTGCGTTAGCCTAGGTTTGCTGCGTTTCCAATATTTTTAGCAAATCTTGATAACGCAGCAAAAATTGGAAAGTCCTGCCTGCCGAGGGCGCCTCATTGCACGGGGCGCATGAGATCGAAGCGGTTGGCGTTGTAGGACCAGCCGTAGGCGCGATAGGACGCATAGCCGATGAAGAGCGCGGCGCCGCAGCAGAGCCACGATGCAGTTTCGAACGGCAGGAAGATTCCCGCTCCGGCGAGGCCAATGTAGGCCACGCCAAAGGCGATGAAGAACACGATCTGAACCAGAGTGCGGAGGCGAAAGCTGGAGGTATCCGCCGTGGAGGAACTGAAAGCGAGGACCAGCATCAACAAGCGGCCCCCGAACAACACAATGCACGCTTTAATTCCCATCAAGAAACCGCGCTCGAAGCTCTGCCCCATCGAAATCATCGCGGCGACCAGGGTCGGCGTGGTGAGCAGCGCCACCAGCGGCATCTGGATGAGGGAGCATTTGCACAGGACGGCGGAGAGGTCGCGGTAGGAAACGGGAAACGCCGCGTAGAACGGAATGGCGACGCCGCCGATGCGCACCACGCGAAACGCCGCGCCTGTTGCCAGCACTTGCGCCAAGGCCCTGACGAAAACAATCACGAGCCCGATGGAAATGATGCTGACCTCCAGCATGCGCAGCCCGGCCAGGCCGGCGCCCAACCCAAGCAGGAACGCGATGATGAAGATGCGGAAAATGGACTTCCACGGCTTGAAAATAAAAAAGCCGTTGGGGAAAGCGAACTCGGCCAGCGTTTTCTCGCGCGGGCTGAACCATCGCCACAACTTCGTTTCGATCCAGCCACCGTTCCATTCCTCCCGCGCGAGGAATTGGCCGGAGAGAATGCCTTCCTCAATCGCCGTCGCGCCAATCGAGGGCCGATCGGTCTCCACACCGGCAGCCAGGTCTCCAGCCTGTTCGCCCGGCACCACATCGGCCGCCTCCGCCTGCAGCCACTCGTGATATTGAAACCGCGAGGCCAGCACCGGGAGTGATTCCCACGCCAGCCAGATGAGCGTTGCCGTCGGCAGGAGAAGGAAACCGAGATGCCACGAACCGTCCCCAACGACTAGATGCACGAGAGAAAGCGGCCAGCCGAATGGCATCACCCAATTGAAAAACGGCGCCGCGCGATCGGCCATGTGCAGGTACTCGCGCCCGATCAGATTGTGGGCCACGAACGCAACGAAGCCCGCGATGTACAAGCCGCCCGCGAGCATGCCGTAAGGTAGTCTAGGAAAGCGGGTGGCGCCCAGCATCGCCAGCGCAAGGACGACGGCCCAGGTCAGGACAGCCATCACCGCCAGCGCGAGGAACGGAAGCAACGGAAGGCCTAGCGAGAAGCCCAAGGCGGCCAGGCCAACCGCGATGTCCCAGAGAAGTAAGAGCGATTGCTTGAGAAACTTGTCCAATTCCCAGTCAAACACGGTCGATTCCTCCACCGGCAACAGGGTCAACGCCATGATGTCGCGCGAGCGGTAAGGCAATTGCTGCAGCGCCTGCGCCTTGAGCAGGGTTGAAAGCAGCAGCCAAAGCCCGATCGCCGCGAGGGCCGAATCGACATGGCGCGTTTGATGGTAAACGCCCCACACGACATCTGCCAGGATGAGGGAGAGGAACATCCGGATGACGCCGGGATGAAGGAGACGGCGACGGTGGCGAACCCGGCGCGCCTCCTTGCGCAACTGCGGATCGGCGCGGACCGCCTGCTTGACGCCTTTCATTAGCGCCCTCTCGAACACGGGCGAGTGCAGCTTCACGGCGTCGTCTCCCGCAATTGCCGGAACATTTCCTGAAGGACGTTGTCCTTGTCCTGCACGCGATCGCGCAGGACGGCGAGCGAATCAAACGCGCGCAACTCGCCGCGATGAAGCAGGCAGACCCGATCGGAGAATCGCTCCGCAATATCGAGAATCTGGGTGGTATAGAGAATCGTGCGGCCCCGCGCCGCAGCCTCGCGCGCATGACGGCGGAAAGCCTCGATTCCCTGCGGGTCCATGACCGAGGCGAATGGTTCGTCGAGCAGCCAAAGCTCCCGGTCCGCCGCCAGCAACGCGACGAGGCCCGCCTTGTACAACTGGCCGCGCGACAGGGTCCGCACCGGTCGTAAGGCCAGCGGCAGCAGATCGAATTCGCGCAACAATTCCACCACGCGCGCTTCGCTGCCCGCGCCGTCCGACTCGTAGAGGCGAAGGATGATGGCGATGTTGCGCACAATGGTATGTTCCCAAAACAGGAACGGGAAATCGGGCATGATGTAGATGCGCTGGCGCAGGTCGATGCGGTCCCGGCGAAACTCGGCATCGTCGAAATAGACCGTGCCCTTGTCCGGCGCGGCCGTGCCGGAGAGGCAGCGGAGCAGCGTCGTCTTGCCCGCGCCATTGGTGCCAAGCACACTGATGATTTGGCCCGGCTCAATCTCCATCGAGACATAATCGAGCGCGCGAACGGAGCGATAGGCTTTGAGAACTCCCCGTAATTCGATTTTCATAAAACGTCAGGAATAACCGCGTGAATGACCGACGATACCATGAGCGTCTAGTGTGAGCTCAGGAGTCAAAAGGTAGCCAGCGCTGGCGCCTTGCGCCGGACCGGTTGCGCGAGCACGCGCGACCGCTGCGCCCTCGCGTCAGAAAGAATGCGTTCTTTTTGAATCGGACACGCAGGCGGCCCGCCGCGGGCCGCTCCGGCGCAAGGGCCTGCGCCGGCTACCTTGTGGAGCGCGCGTTGCATGGTCGTGACGAGCGGCTACGTTACTTCGTGCGCGAGAGGAGACATGCGGCCATTACCGGCCTGGAGGACAAGGTCGATCGCTGGGTCGCGAAGAAATTTGTCAAAGCAACGGAGGTCCAGATCACGACCGTGAGGCATGTGCTGGCGGGTCGGTCGGTGCTGGTGAGTTCACCGACCGGAAGTGGTAAGACGCTGGCGGCGTTCCTCGGTATTTTTGATCATCTGGCGCGGTTGCGGGCGGGCGGAAAATTGCCGGATGCGGTGATCGCGATCTATGTCTCGCCGTTGCGGGCGCTAGCTTATGATTTGCAGAAGAACATCACGCGGCCGCTCGTGGAGATGGGATTCGATGATGTCCGCATCGGGCTGCGCACGGGCGATACCTCGCAGAAGGAACGGGCGGCGCAGAAGCGGAAACCGCCGCACATTCTGGTGACGACGCCGGAGAGCCTGGCGATTCTGCTCGGGCAACCGAGCTGGCTGCCGGCTCTCGGTGCGCGGCGCTTTTTGGTCATTGATGAAATTCATGCGCTGGCGGAAAACAAGCGCGGCACGCATCTCATGGTGACGGCGGAGCGGCTGGAGGCGCTCAAGCCCGATCGACCGCTTTGCCG
>CAZZWT010000265.1:0-4597 GCA_964657775.1 uncultured Candidatus Methylacidiphilales bacterium
CACCAAGACCTACTGCCATCGTGACAACTTTCAACGCTGTTGTTACGTCTTCCATCCTAACAGCTTATCCTGTGTTTCATCGCTGTCCACCGTTTTTAAAACAAAGCTGAAATAATTGGTATCCCAACTCTCTTGGCCGAAGCGGAAGCTTGCCCATTCGCTCCCCGGCGCGTAGGCTTGCCCGCTTATGCTTACCCTGTCCGAAATCGGCAAAAGCTACGGCTCGCGCACCCTTTTTGAGGATGTTTCCCTCAGTATCAACTTTGGGGAACGCATCGCCTTGGTTGGCCCCAACGGCGCGGGCAAGTCGACTCTCTTTTCAATTATCCTGGGCACCGGCGAACCCGACAGCGGTACGGTGACCATCGACAAGCACACGACTATCGGTTATCTCCCGCAGGAAACCGCCGCGAGCGGCGATGAGACGGTGCTGGAACTTGCCTGCTCCATCACGCCGGAACACGGCAAGTTGATGCGCATCCTGGCCGAAGGAGCCGCCTCGGGCAACACCGATACGGAGGAATACCACAACGCCCTGGGCCGTTACGCGGAACTCGGCGGTTACCAGAACGAGCCAAAAGCGAAGAGCCTTTTGAAGGGCCTCGCCTTCCGCGATTCCGATTTCAATCGTCCCGCCAAGACCATGAGCGGCGGCTGGATCATGCGCGCGCACCTGGCGCGATTGCTCGTCATGGAGCCGGACTTGCTGATGCTCGACGAACCGACGAACCATCTCGATCTCGAATCGCTCGGCTGGTTCCAGAATTATCTCGAGTACTATCCCGGCGCGATCCTGATGATCTCGCACGATCGCGCGTTCCTCAATGCGCTGGTCGACAATATTTTTGAAATCCGCAACAAGCAGGTCCACCGCTATCGCGGCAACTACGACGCCTACGTCGAGCAGCGCAAGGCGCGCGCCGAGCAGCATCTTGCCGCGTACAAAAATCAGCAGGCCGAGATCCAGAAGCTAAAAGATTTCGCCGCCCGCTTTGGCGCGAAGGCCAGCAAGGCTTCGCAGGCCCAAAGCAAGCTGAAGCAGATCGAGCGCATGGACATCCTCGAAGCGCCGGAGTCGGCCGACAAAAAGATCCACATCAAGTTCCCGCAACCGACCCGCAGTGGCCAGCGTGTGATGACGTTGACCAATGTCCATTTCGCCTACGACACGCTCAAGGTCTACCAGGGCATCGACCTCGAAATTGAGAAAGGCCAGCGCACCGTGCTCGTCGGTCCGAACGGAGCGGGTAAATCGACGCTGCTAAAAATTCTTGGCGGCGTTTTGCCCATCCAGCAGGGCGAACGCAAGGAAGGCCTTAACTGCGAGGTCGGCTATTCCTCACAAAACCGCGCCGATATGCTGAACCCGAATCGCACCGTCTTACAGGAAGCGTTGAGCATCGCAAATCCGCTGCCCGAAGTGACCACGCGGACGATCCTGGGTTCCTTTCTTTTTTCCGGCGACGACTCTTTCAAGAAAGTGGGCGTGCTATCGGGTGGAGAAAAAACGCGCCTCGGCCTCGTCAAGCTGCTGATGAATCCGCCCAATCTGTTGCTCATGGATGAGCCGACGACCCACTTGGACATGGCCTCCATCGATGCGCTGATCGAGGCGCTCAAGCAGTACCAAGGGACGCTCATCTTTATCAGCCACGACGTTTACTTTATCCGCGCGCTCGCGCAGACCGTACTCCATATCAGCGCGGGAAAACTGACCTCCTACTCGGGCGACTACGATTATTATCTTGAGAAATCGGGCGCCACCTCGGAAAAGGGCGGACTTGTTGCAGGCGAACAGCTCACCGACAATCGTCCAGCAGAAGCTTCCGCCACGGCGAAAACTGCCAGCGCTTCCACCGGCAAGACTAAGGAACAAAAGCGCAAGGAAGCTGAGGAACGGCAGGCCGTTTCCGCTGCACGCAAAAAGGCGCAGACCCACCTCGAACAAATCGAACGCGACATTGCCACGCTCGAAGCACGCCACAAGGAACTCGTGGTGCAGCTCGAATCGCCGGAGACCTACGCCCAGGGTGGCGACGTGATGAAGCTCAACAGCGAGTTGATCGCCACGACCGAGAAACTCGAGAAGCTCAACGAAGACTGGGAAGACGCCACCGCCGACGTCGCTGCGCTCAGCCCAGCCGCCGACACCGCCGTGGAAGCTTGATTATTGTAGCGGCGCCTGTGCCCGTCGTTGATGACGAGGGGTTGCAACAAAAAGCCGATTCTGCATGGCCCCGCACGCGCCGGTTTGATTGCCGATTCGCAAAATTAGCCCTATTTTTGAATAGGCTCCGGTTAAAGCCCGCCGTGGGGGACAGAAGCGGCTACCTACTGAACCGATCTCCGACAATTATTCGTACTCCGTCAAAATTCTTCCTATGATCATCGGCGTCCCTAGGGAAATCAAAACGCAGGAGCATCGCGTTGGCCTGCTCCCTTCCGCCGTGTACCAACTTGTGAAGCACGGCCACCAAGTCCTTGTCGAACGCAACGCGGGCACCGATGCCGGTTACCCCGACGAGGACTATGCCACCGCCGGCGCAACTCTGGTCGATTCGCATGAAGCCGCCTTCAACGCCAGCCTCGTCATCAAGGTCAAGGAGCCGGTCGCCAGCGAATACGGTTTTCTTCGTCGTGATCAGATCCTCTTCACCTACCTCCACCTCGCCGCCAGTCGCAAACTCACTGACGCGCTGCTCAAGTCCGGTGTCACCGCCATCGCCTACGAGACGGTCACGCGCAATCACCGTCTCCCGCTGCTCGAACCGATGAGCGAAATCGCAGGCCGCATGTCGGTCATCGTCGGCGGCCACTTTCTCGCCAAGCCCCATGGCGGCAAGGGCGTTCTCCTCGGTGGCGTACCGGGCGTGTTACCGGGCCGTGTCGTTGTGCTCGGTGGCGGCACGGCGGGTGTCAACGCGGCGCGCATGGCCACCGGCCTCGGCGCGGACGTCACTATTCTCGAAGTCGACGTCGAGCGCATGCGCTTCCTCGACATCACCATGAATGCCACCCACACGCTCTACTCCAGCGAGGCGCATCTCGCGGAACTCCTGCCCAACGTCGATCTCCTCATCGGCGCGGTGCTCGTCCCCGGCGCGAAAGCCCCGAAGCTGATTTCCCGCGCCATGTTGCGCTCGATGAAACCCGGCAGCGTCTTCGTCGATATTGCCATCGACCAGGGCGGTTGCGCGGAAACTTCCCGCCCCACTACGCATGACGACCCCATTTACGTCGAGGAAGGCGTCCTCCACTATTGCGTCACGAACATGCCCGGCGCCTACGCGCGCACCGCGACGCAGGCGCTGACCAACGTAACCTATCCCTATATTGAGGCGCTGGCGGAACTCGGGCTCGCCGAAGCTTGTGGAAAATTTCCCGGCCTCGTCGCAGGAACGAGCACGCAACACGGCGACCTCACGTGCGAAGCTGTCGCGCAGGCCCACGGATTAGGCTATAAGCCTTACTCCCGTCCATGACCCACGACACCATCATCGCCCTCAGCACCCCGCCCGGCGTCGCTGCCCTTGCGATCATCCGCCTCAGCGGTCCGGCCAGCCGTGAGATCGTCGCCCTGTTGCTCACGCAAAAAACCGAATGGAAACCAGGCCAGGCCCTTTACCGCACGCTCACCTGCCAGGGCAAGACACTCGACGACGTCGTGCTTACGTTCTGGCAGGCACCTCATTCCTATACCGGCGAAGACACGCTGGAAATTTCGTGCCACGGCAATCCCCACATCGTCGAATCGATCATCAAAGCCTGCCTTGCCCTCGGCGCCCGTGCCGCGCGACCCGGCGAATTCACCCAGCGCGCCTTCTTCAACGACAAGCTTTCGCTGACCCAGGCGGAGGGCTTGCTCGACTTGCTCTACGCATCGACGGAACGCGCCCTGGCCAGTGCTCGCGCGATGAAGGAAGGTCGACTCGGAGTTGCCTTGGAAGCCGTCCGCGCGGAATTGGTCGACCTGCTCAGCCATCTTGAGGCGAGCCTCGATTTTGCGGAGGAAGGCATCGAGCCGCGCGTCGGGCTGGAATTCACCCAGCGCGTGGAAAAAATCCACGCCGAGGTCGGCCAACTCCTCCGCACCGCACCACTGGGCCGCATTTTGCAGGAAGGCGCGCTCGTCGTCATCGTCGGTGAACCGAATGTCGGCAAATCGAGTTTGCTGAATGCCCTGCTTCGCGAAGACCGCGCCATTGTCGCGCCGACTCCGGGCACTACACGCGATTTGATCGAGGCCCCGTGCAGTGTCCGCGGCCTTCCGCTCCGCCTGATCGATACCGCCGGCCAACGCGACTCGACCGACCCCGTCGAGATGGAAGGCAATCGCCGCGCCCAGGCCATGTTGCCTAAGGCGCAGCTTCTGCTTCATGTCGTCGAGGCGAACCAGCCCTACGTCGCCGCGAAGGTCGAGCTTCCCGAAAATATCCCCAGCCTCCTCATTGCGAATAAATCCGATCTCGGCCGCGATGCGTCCCTGCCCGCCAATGCCATTTTTCTCAGCGCCCTGACCGGCGAAGGCCTCGGCGATCTGGAAACGCGCATCGAGTCGACCCTGCTTGGCGATATCACGGACGAGACCGAGACCGGC
>CAZZWT010000266.1:0-4589 GCA_964657775.1 uncultured Candidatus Methylacidiphilales bacterium
CGACCTCGGCTACGCGAACCCGAGCCACTTCGCGCAAGCCTTCCGCAAGGAGACAGGGCTTACGCCGAGCGAGTACCGCAGGCAGTTATAACCGGAGGGTCGTCCGCCGGGAGGATGTTGTTTTGAGCAATCCCACAACAGGTCGAGCAAGACCCCGTGCGACGGCATCCCGAACTCGCGGTAGGTTCGTCTCATGCAAAAACGAAAACTTGGAAAGAGTAATCTGGAAGTATCCGCCATCGGTCTCGGTTGTATGGGCATGAGTTTTTCCTACGGCCCGCCGAAGGACAAAAAGGAAATGGCCGCGCTGCTGCAAACCGCCGTCGAGCGTGGCGTCACCTTCTTCGATACGGCGGAAGTCTACGGCCCCTTCACCAATGAGGAATTGCTCGGCGAAGCGCTCTCGCCGCTGCGCGATCGCGTGGTCATCGCCACGAAATTCGGGTTCGAGATGAACGCCGACAATTCCCCCGGCTCGCACGGGCTCAACAGCCGGCCCGAACACATCAAGCGCGTGGCCGAGCAATCACTGAAGCGGCTTAAGACCGACGTCATTGATTTGTATTACCAGCACCGCGTCGATCCCAACGTGCCGATTGAGGATGTGGCCGGCGCTGTGAAGGAACTGATCGCGCAAGGCAAGGTGCGTCATTTCGGTCTTTCCGAAGCGGGCGTCAAAACCATCCGCCGCGCCCATGCCGTCCAGCCGGTCGCCGCGCTGCAGAACGAATACTCGCTCTGGTGGCGCCGGCCGGAGGAGGAAATCCTGCCCACGCTGGAGGAATTGGGCATCGGCCTCGTCGCCTACAGCCCGGTCGGGAAGGGCTTTCTCACCGGTGCGATGAATGCGAGCACGTCGTTCGACAGCACCGATTTCCGAAGCAAACTGCCGCGCTTCACCCCTGAGGCGTTGCAGGCCAACCAGGCGTTTGTCGATCTGCTCAACCAGATTGCGAAGCGCAAGGGCGCCACGCCGGCGCAGATCGCGCTCGCCTGGCTGCTCGCGCAGAAACCGTGGATCGTTCCGATTCCCGGCACGACGAAACTTCATCGCCTGGATGAAAACATCGCGTCCGCTGACGTCGAACTGACCAAGGACGACCTGCGCGAAATCGAAGCCGGCGCGTCCACGATCAAGGCCGAGGGGGATCGGTATCCCGAGAAGCTCCTGCAAATGGTCGGCCGTGAGGCTCCGGAGCAAAACCTGTGAGCAAGGAGCCATCGGCCATCCAGAAAAGCTTCGGAGATTTTTCTCCGAAGCTGGTGCAGCTCACCGACGACGTCCTCTTCGGTGATGTGTGGGAGCGTCCCGGATTATCGAAACGGGACCGCAGCCTGGTAACGGTCACCGCGCTCATCGCCGGTGGCCACACCGAGCAACTGCCGTTTCACCTCAACCGGGCGAAGGAAAACGGCGTGAAGCAAGCCGAGCTCATCGAGACGATCACGCATTTGGCCTTCTACAGCGGCTGGCCCCGCGCCATGTCCGCCATCAAGATCGCCAAAGAAGTTTTCGGCTCGTGACCGAGTTCACCCGGACGCTCTCCCCCTGGAAGGCGCAAATTTATCACCGTTTGCTGCGTTTCTAAAATTTGCTAAAAATATTTGAAATTTAGCGAATTTAGAGCAACTCCGGGCTAGGCCCTTAACCCCAGCACCTGCTGCACGTAGTCGGGCGCGGGCTCCTCGCTCTCCTCGGCGAAGCGGACGCCGGCGCCGAGCAGCCGGATCGGTCGCGCGCTGCGCTGGTAGGCCTCGGCCAGCAGGGCGTGAAAGGTCTCGCGCGTCGGTGCGGCGCTGACGCACTCCTTGGTCGTCCGCGTGAAGTCGGCAAACCGGATCTTCACGAACGCCTTGCGGACCGACCGGTCCGACGCCTTCGCGCGCAGGTCCGCCTCGAGCTCATCGACCAGCTTGTCCAGCTCCGTGCGGCACTGCTCCAGCGTCGTCAGGTTATCGACGTAGGTGCGCTCGTTGGTCAAGCTTTTGCGGATGCGGTTCGGCTCGACCGCGCGGTCGTCCAGGCCGCGGCAAAGCTGGTAAAGCTCGTGTCCCCACTTGCCGTGGCGGCGCACCAACTCGGGCAGGTCGAACTTCTGCAAGTCGCCACAGGTGCGGATGCCCTGCGCCTCGAATTTCGCCGCGCTTTTGGGGCCCACGCCCCAGATCTTTCGCACCGGCAAATCGCGGATGAACCCCTCAACCTGCTCCGGCGTGATCGCGAACTGGCCGTTCGGCTTGCGCCAGTCGCTGGCGATCTTGGCCAGCATCTTGTTGGGCGCAATTCCGGCCGAGGCGGTCAGCCGCGTCTCGTCGAAGATGCGCTTGCGGATTTCCTTGGCGATGTCCCACGCATAGCGGTTCAGCGCGGTGACATCGAGGTAGGCTTCATCCAGCGAGAGGGGCTCGAGCAGCGGCGTATAGCTGAGCAGGATCTCGCGGATGCGCGCCGATTCCGCGCGGTAGAGGTCGAAGCGCACGGGCAGGAAGATGAGCTGCGGACATTTCTCCCGCGCCTGGAAACCGGGCATGGCGGAGTGGATGCCGAACTTGCGCGCCTCGTAATTGCAGGTCGTCACCACGCCGCGCCGGCTGCCGCCGCCGACCGCGATCGGCTGGCCCGCCAGCTCCGGCCGCTCGCGCATTTACACCGCGGCGTAGAAGCAATCCATATCGAGATGAATGATCTTCCGCACGCCGACAA
This sequence comes from uncultured Candidatus Methylacidiphilales bacterium, assembly GCA_964657775.1. Classification (GTDB taxonomy): domain Bacteria; phylum Verrucomicrobiota; class Verrucomicrobiia; order Methylacidiphilales; family UBA1321; genus JABDGH01. The sequence goes on from CAZZWT010000266.1 coordinate 2,705, forward strand.
GATACGACAGAACCGCGCGGACACGAGCGCGGGCTTTGCTTCTAGTTATTCGTCCGCGGCATGCTGCCGAGCCGGCTGACGTCGTTGCTGATCTGTTTCAGCTCGGCCTGAATCGCCCGGCGATAGGTCGCTTCGTCGGCGGCGCGTGTGCGGTCGAAGGAATAGAAATTCTCCGGCCGTTGGATCGCGTCCATGTCACTGGCGGCAATGTCATTGAACTCCGCCCACATCAGGCGATCCGCATCGATCTTCTGGCCCATGTCTGCATTGCCGCCCGCTTGGGCAAAGAACGAGGCGTTGTCCTTCACGATGTCCTTGTCCTCGCGCCAGACAATGTCCTCCGGCTTGTCGTCGTCCGGCGCGTTCAGGTAGCAGTCGAGGCAGCGGCTGCGGTGGTTGAATTGGTCGAGGAACGTCGTCTCGATCAGGAAGCGGCGGTCGTCGATCGGTTCCCACGCCGCCACGGTATCGATCCGCATGCCGAAGTAACGCATCGAGCTGCTGATCGCGGAGCTGCGGCTGGCGAAGGAGGCCTTGTCGAGCGCGTCGGAGGTGTCGACCTTGATCGCCTCCGTCACGACGCCGATGACCGTGCCGCTCTTGACATGGAAAATCGGCCCGCCGCTATTGCCGTGGTAAATCGGGTTGTCGAATTCGACCCGGTCCGGTCCAATGCCCAGCACCTTGCCGTCGGTGTTGAGCATCACTTCGCCGCCCTGGCTGTTGCCCGGCGTGATGACCTCGTCACCGGGTTGAACCGTCTTGCTGATATCGGTGCAGTACGGGAGGAAGCTGTAGCCGGCGTCCTCGATGGAGAGGACCGCCAGATCGCGATCGGAGGCGCCTTTCTTCGATAGAACCTTGACCAAGGCACCGGTGTTCGTCGTGACCTTCAGATTAGGATTATTGGCGATGACATGGATATTGGTGATCACCACCGGACCGTCGGGAGTCTTGACCATGAAGCCGGTGCCTTCCGCGTTGTCGCCCTTGATCAGAACCACCGCACGGGCCTGGTCCTGACTCAGCTTCACAATCGGCGCGGGATTGGCAGGCGCGGTCGGCGCGGCGGCCGGCAGGGGCTGCGGCGGCACGGACGAGCCAAGGGGAGTGGCACTAGCCTGAGCATTAAAACCGGAATTCTGCCCCGCGCTCCCGGGCGGAAGGATGGGGGTGGGCGAGGTGTAGGTCGAGTCCATCGGGTTGGCAAACATCGGGCCCACTTCGCTTGGGTTGAAGTTCGTGCCATTGGCCACTTCGAGGACGGCGAAACTCCACGGCATTTTGATTTCCGGATGGTCGCTGGTGATCTGGATGTAATAGGTGCCGCCCTTGGGCTGGTAAGATACTCCCCGGAATCCTTTCAGGCCGGACATAACCGTGCCGTCGGCGTTCAGCAAGGTGATGTCGACGGGGTGTGGCGTAAACCAAAGCAGCTCCCATTTATCCTGCACGGTGAACGTGGCCGTGGCGACGTTCGCATCGACACCGTCGAACTTGTGCACGAGATGCGCGTCGGCAAAAAGAGGAGCCGCGAACATGAGAAAAAGGAAGAGAGTCGCAAGCCAAGCGCGGCGCATGGAGGACATTTACCAGCCCGCCTAACTATCTGCAACGCTGGTATCCTAGGCCTGGATAAAAATCTCGTCTGTTCATTTAGAAATTAGGTGTCGTATATCTATAATGGAGAATATTCCAGCTTGATTTAGAACCTTCGTTTTCTAGAATGCTACGCTCGGAGCATTCCGTTTCCGGGCGCGCCCCTCTCTCTTCATGCACCGCACATTTTTCAGGGAAAAAAGAAATCACTTTAAACCCTGGAAAGCAGCATCCGCCGCGGCCATGTCGGCCCTCTTACTCGCGGGACAAACGGCGCCGCTTTTGG
>CAZZWT010000267.1:0-4588 GCA_964657775.1 uncultured Candidatus Methylacidiphilales bacterium
GCACCGGCTTGGTCTCCTCGTCGTAGACGCGCTGGCGGCGCTCGATCACCTCGACGTTGATGTCGTCGAGCCGGTTTTCCTTCAACGCGCGGCGCTGCAGGCGGTCGTAGATCTTGGCCTTGTCCGAGCAGGTGAGGTGGAAAACGCGGCGGACGTCGATCTTTTCCTTCAACAGCTTGGCTTGGCCAACATTGCGCGGGATGCCATCGAGCACGAGGAAATCGATCTCGGGCTTGTAGCGGCCGGAACGCACCATGGCGTCGATCTGCGTCGCCCAAAGCCCGATGCTGACCGCGTCCGGCACGAGCTGGCCTTTGCTCGAATATTCGAGGAAAGCCTTCCCATATTCGGAGCGTACATCCACCGCGCGAAAGACATCTCCACACGCACAATGATAGAAACCGGGAATGGTACCGATGATTTTGCCCTGGGTTCCCTTGCCGGATCCCGGCGCGCCGAAGAGGAGGAGAGATTTATAGACCACGATCCAAGCGATGGTGCCGATTTTTGACCATTATGCAATCCTTGCTTCCTGTTCTGTAACCTTTTACGTTGGACAGCTATGCTGAACGCCGAACTTCTCGCGCTGCTAGTTTGCCCCGAGACCCATCAGGACGTGACCCTCGCCACCGGGGCGGAAGTCGCGCAAATCAACGAGGCGATCCGCGCAGGCCATATCCGCACTGCGGCAGGCGCGCCGGTGGACCAGCCGGTGGATGGCGCGTTAATCCGCGCCGACCGGGCCATTGCGTATCCGATTCGGGATGGGATTCCGGTCATGCTGGTTGCCGAAGGTTTGGCTCTTCCCCGATAAAGTTTGAACAGGAAAACATGAAGGCATGAAATACATGAACCGAAGAAGGACTGGAGAATACCGTACCTAAACCCGCCTGCCTTACCTTCATGTCTTCCTGATTTCATGTTTTCCTGTTAAAAACTTCTCTCTATGGCTAAACTCACCGGGAAAAAGCTCGGCGTTCTTTTAACGAACGCCCCGAGCCATTCCAGTTTCCGTCCCGCTGTGGCGTTGATGAACGCGGCGCTCGATGCCGGCGTGCGGCTCTATCTCTATTGCATCGATGATGGCGTGAGGGCGGTGGAGACAGCGGAAATTCAGGCGATCAAAGAGCGCGGCGCGAGCCTCTTCGGCTGCGCCTACGGCGCGCACCGCAAGCACGTTTCCACGGGCGACACCGCCGCGTGGTCGGGCCTGACCGTGCTGGCGGATGTGGTGGGGAGCACGGACAAGTTTGTTTCGTTTTGAGTGATGAAAACAGAAGCGCAATTCAACCTCTTGGCGATGGTTTACCGAAAAGAAGCGACCTGGCGAGCCGTGCTTTACATCGTCGTCTTGATCGCAGCGAGCATGATTTTCGCAACGCTGGCTTTATTGTTGATTCGGCTTCTAGGCCATTCCGCTTTAGATAATTGGATTTGCGCTGTCCTTTTTACCCCAGCACTGATCGTCATGAATCTTTACTTAGTCAAATCGAAGGAAAATCTGGCTCGAAAGCTTGATCTCGTTTGCCCCAATTGCTTCCACGCTCTCCGGCCAGACGACAATAAAATGAAGGCCACGACAGACAAATGTCCATGGTGCCGAAGCCGCATTTTTATCTGAAAGCTCTCATGTCCATCCCCAAAACTCTCGTCATCATCGAAACCGATCCGCGCACCAGCGCGCGGCCGGCGGAGGGCATCCGCATCGCGGCCGGCATCGGCGCGTGGAAGAAAACGGACGTGACGCTGCTCCTGCGCGGGCCCGTCGCGGGCTACAGCCTGCAGGAGTACGCAGATGAGTTGGTCGATGAAGACAACTTCTCGCGCTACCTGCCGCTCGTTGCGGAATCCCCTCGCCCCATTTACGTGGAGGATTCCTTTACCGACATAACTGCGCTGGAACATTCCCCGTGGAAATACGAAGTGATCCCCGCCGCCCGGACCGCCGAGTTGGTGCGCAGCCACGATCACCTGATCCGTCTATGAGCGACCATTTGAGCGAAACCCCGCGCCGCGTTTTACACCTCACCTTGGAAGGCCTGCCCGCCGACCAGCTCGCCGGTCTTTCGACCACCGAGCCCGGAACGACAACGGAAGTCTTTCCGCTGACCGAGGCCACCGCGGCCGAGGCGCTGGAGAAAATCTTCGCCGCCGATACCGTCGCCGTTTGGGGTCCGCTTTAAGCTGGACCGCATTAAACTAACGTGCACCTACTTGGGTGGCCCGGGCTACTTGTTGCCCGGGTCGCGGCGGAGCGACAGGGAGCGATCGATCCATCTTTACGCTAAACTTCGCTCCCCGTCGTTCCGCTGCTGCGGACCTTCCCAAGCAACCGCACCGATCGTCACCGAAGCGGCAGGAACCGGATTTCGCCCAGCGCCGCGCGATAGGCCACGCGCCGGAATCCGTCGGGGGATCCCAGGGCGAAAAGCCGCTCGCTGGCGAGGTCGAAAGCCCAGCGGCCGCTGCTGTGACAACCATGAAAGCCCTGGCGAATGGTTTCGCTTCGGTGAGTTCGGCGGGTTGTCTTTTTCATAAAGGGAACTGGAGCTTTAGACCAGGTAGTAGGCGGGTTCCTTCTCCTCAGCCGGGATGGCAATCCCTTGCGCGGGCGCGATGATGTGGCCTCCGCCCGTCAATTTTTGGGCGTAACGGACGGCGCGCAGCGTGGCGGAGAAATTCTTCTGTTCCTCGGGGAAGATGTGATCTTTCGGGAACCATTTCGTGATGCCGACGTTATCCAGTATCTTCACAAAATCGGGCTGCAGCCCCGCGAGCAGGACGGTGACGTGGTGCTTTTCGGACTCGTGCAGAAAATGTTCGAGTAGCTCGATGGCGACCACATCCGGATTGCGCGCGCGGCGCAAACGCAGGACGACGTAGCGCGTTCCCGTGAGCGCGGCTTCGTCTGTGATGGAATTAAGATGATGCTCCAGCTCCGGCGCAGCCCCAAAGAACAACTCGCCCTCGAGATCGTAGATAAGCAGCGCATTGGCGCGCGCTTCGCCGGGCTGGCGTTCCCGGACGACGCGCTCGGGCGTGACGATGAGTTCGCGAATGCCGGGCTTGGAGGCGCGGGGAACGAACAGGATGATGGAGAGCGCGACGCCGATGAGGATGGAATTGTCGACGCTGATGAAGATGGCCGAGAGTCCCGTGACCGCGACGAGGATGGCATCAAAGCGGGACGCGCGAATCGCGTAGGCAAGGCGTTTCCAGTCGACCAGCCGCACGGCGGTGATGAACAGCAGGCCGGCCAGCGCGGATTTCGGGATGAAGCGCGCGTAGGGTCCACCGATGAGGACGACGGCGGCCACGATGATTCCCGAATAAACACCGGACGCGCGGGTGACGGCACCCGATTGGTAGTTAATCGCGGAGCGGGTGAGCGAACCGGAACCGGGCAGTGCTTGGAAAAAGCCGCCGACCAGATTGCCGATGCCCTCCGCCAGGCACTGGCGATTATAATCGAGGGGCTGGCGCGTGTAGGTGGAGATTGATTTCGCCACGGCCAGCGCCTCGAGCAGACCGAGGAATGAGATGGCGAGCGCGCCGGTGAAGAGTTTGGAGGCCGTGGCGTAATTGAACTCCGGCAGGAAAAAGCCAGGAAGCGCGGCGGGCACCGTGCCGACGGTGGAGATGATCGACTTGCCATCGGCGGCGGGGATGGACCAACCGAACCACGCGGCGATCAGCGACGCGAGAATGAGGCCCACCAGCATGTCGATTTTCGGCAGCCGGTATTTGTCGACCAGCCGGCGCAGGAGAAGCACGACGATGATGGTGCCGGCGCCCAGGCCAATGGCGTAGAGATTGAAAGGCCAGCCATGCGTGAGGGTTTCCCACGTTTGGGTGAGGACCGACTGATCGCCCTTCCCTTTCTTGGCCGCGCCGACGAAGTTCCCGATCTGGCCCAGCGCGATGAGAAATCCGGCGCCGGCCATGAAGCCGAGGATGACCGATTCGGAAACGTACCGCGTCAAATCACCGAGCTTCAGGACGGCGATCAGAATTTGGATGACGCCGACAATAATGCCGAGAAGGAACAAGGCTTGAAAGGCGTTGACCTGTCCATCGAACGAAGCGAGCGCGCTGAAGACGACGAGGGAGATGGCATTCGTGGGGCCGTTGATCAGGTGCGACGATGAATTGAAGAGCGACGCAACGATGGTGATAACGATCGCGGAGTAGAGGCCATACTTGGGATCGACGCCGGCGATCAGCGCGTAAGCGATGGCTTGGGGAATGGCGATGGCCGCGACGGTCGCACCCGCGATGAGATCGTTCCGGGCCGTGGCCCAGCTATAGTTCTTGAGAGGAAGGGGGAGGCTCATAAAGGGTCGGGGCGGCGAGACGAAATTTGAGACGGGATGCAGCCGCGCTACTGCGAGGCGGGACTGCTCTCCAGCGGGGACGTTGCCGGGTCGTGATTTCGCCGCCGCAATACCCGCCGCCAGATCACGGGGAACGCGATCAGATAGGCGAGGAAGCCAATCCAAAGCAAAATGCCGGTCGCGGAGGTCTCGGCATTGGCGATGTCTTCAAAAATAAACGCGCCGACGAGATACGGTCCCAACACCAGCCACGC
>CAZZWT010000268.1:0-4571 GCA_964657775.1 uncultured Candidatus Methylacidiphilales bacterium
GCCGTCCGTGTCGATCAACTGCTGCAACTGGCCCGGGTCAATCCCGCGGCTGTCGGAGACGGCGGTCAGGAAGTCGCCCCACAGGTCGCCAAGCAGCTTCTGCGTTTCCTCGCGGTCCGCGTCGCTCATCTTGTTTTCGCGAATTTCGTTCAGCTTGATCTTCGCGCGCGCCTCGAGGAGGTTCAGGTATTCTCCGGTCATCTCCAGCTTGCCCTGCAGATTGCTGGCCAGCGTGGGATCGACGGCGGCTTCCGCGGCGGCCGGGTCCGCATTCGGGTTATTGATCGGCGAATTGGTTGTGTTGGATTGGTTAACGTTGGACTGGTTGTTGTTATTATTTCCTTTTTGCGCCTTCTGCGCCTGCGAGGCCTGTTCTTCGGCCAGGTCCCTCGCATCAAGATCAGCGTTGTGAATCGCCTTCTGCGCATCATCCTTCAACTTCGTATTGGCGATTTCCAGGCCATTTTTGGTGCGGTCGGTGTTCCAGAAAGTTTCCACCCGCGCGGCCAATTCGCGGCTGATGCCGGCGTCGAGATCGGTGTAATCGCCCAGCGCGTAGAGAGTCTTCCACGCGCCAAAACTATCGCCCGCTTTCAACGAGGCGGAGACATCCTTCATCTTGGAAAAGTATTCGTCGATGCGCTTCTGGTCGACTTCCTTCAGGCTCAGGTAAGTCTCAAAACGCGCCTTCATTTCCGGGTTGGCCAACCCCGGCGTCTTCAAGACATCGACCGCCTTGATCTTGTCCGCGACGGCGCTGGCGACATCGTTGCCCGCCTTCATCGTCGTGCCTTCGCCGGCTTTGTGATTGAAAAGATAATCGAGCGCCGTCGATGTGCTGCTATCGATCTCCGTCGAGTTATTGCCCTGACCTTGCGGTACGGGGGCGGCCGGGCCGGACGTGTTGCTCGGTGGAGTAATCGGTCCACGCTGCGCGAACCCCAACGAACAGGTCAGGGCCAGAGCGACGACAACACAACTATTCCTTTTCACATGAGTCGGCATAAATAAGCCCTCCTTCACCAACCTCGAGCGAGGCTTGGTAGTTTTGACCTTTTTCAAAGAAGAGGCCGCCAAACTTCGGCGGGATGAGCACCACCAACGGCCGCGTGTCGTTCTGCAGGGTGAAGACCATCAGGCGTCCCGTGTCGGGCTTCGAGCCGAGGTCGTTGGAGACCTTCAGGTCGGCCTTGAATTTCGCGCCGGTCATCGCGCGATAATCGGAGAGGTATTTGTCCATCGGGAACGGTTCCAGCGTCCGGTAGGGATCGGCCATGTACTTGTAAGAGAAGTAGCCGATGATGCCGAGAATCACTACGGCCAGCAGCCCCGAGACAATATAGAGCGCCACCGACCCGCCGCCCTTGCCGCCGGTTTGGCGCACGGTGGAAGTCGTCTGCGCGAACGGAGAAATGACGCGCGGACTTTCGTCTTCGTCGAGATTGGGATTCACCGCAGCCACTGTTGTTGCATTTTAGGAAACATGGGGAGCTTCTACAAGATAAACAGCCGGATCGAGAACAAGTTGCGCCTATTTGCCGAGGATGCTGTTGAAAAGACTGGTGGCTTTTTGGGTCGCTTGGTTCATCAAGTCGGAACCTGTGCCCATACCCGCCGCGACGAGGCGCGAGGTGAGGTCCTCCTGGAGGTGATCCGGCGTGCCCGTGAGGTGAACATCGGCCCAACTGTAATCTTCGAGCTGCGTGGGGAATACGCTGGTCTGCAACGCCGGCCATTTCGCCGTCGCGACGGACGGCAGGCCGAGCTTCAAGTGGCCATCGACCTGGCCGAGTTGATCAATATCAATCGTGCCGCCGACTCGGACGACGTCGTTCTTGCGGACGTCGAGATTAATCAGGTGGAACGTCTTGTCCTTCCACTCGAAATCGGACGTCGCCTTGTCCACTTCCACGTCGGAGATATCGGCCAGGCCCACCATCATCGTCACCTTGCCCAGCCACGGCAGCACGTTGAACTTGCCGTGCTGCACCGCGAGTTGGCCCTTGGCGCCGCCGCCCTGGTCGTTGCCTTCATAATGAAGCGTGCCATCGACCAGCCCGGAAAGTTTCATCTGCCAGTCGACCGAGACGAGCATGCTCACCGGTAGACCGACGGCAGTGACGTTCATCTCCGCATCGTGATTGCCGCCCAGCGCCACGTTGCCATCGCCGGTGATGACGCCCGGCCCGACTTGCATATGCAATTGCGAAAAGGTGACCTTGTCGGCCTCGCCGCGAATCTGGACGGCGCTGGCCCCGGCCTCGAGCGCGCCTGCGACGACGGAGGTCGCCTGGAGTTGGGTCGTCCATACGTCCGCCCCATTGTTGGATGCGTCGAAGGAAATGCCGTGCAGCGTGACCTTGCGGTCATCGGCGAAATCCATTTCCGCCGTGCCGTTCTGCGCCGCGATGTGCGTGACCTGAATGCGTTCGTGCGAAGACGCGCCGCTGGCGGTGGATGCGGAATCCGCGGGCGGATTCTCGGCCGTGCGCAGCGGGGAGTGGAGCGCGACGTGCCAATCGGAAACTTCCACCGTGATCGGCAGCTCCGGAGTAAAGACATCGCTCAACTTGAAGTGGACGGTGACCTGGCTGATGTCGCCCTTGTCCCACGGCGCGGCAGGATTTTGATTGGCGAGCGTGATGCCCGCGGCGTGGAGCTCGCCCTTCCAGAGATCGAAGTTGATGGAGGCCACCTGCACGGTCGCGCCGAGCGATTTCTCGAGATTGGTGACCAGCGTCTGCTTCAGGGTGGAGAGCTTCCACCAGACGAAACCGCCGGCGGCGCCGCCGACGATGATCACGACGGCAAGAAAGGTGAGAATTCCACGAACGGCGCGACTCATGCGGCAGCCTAGCGCGGGCCGGGCCGGATTTCGAGCAGAACCGCGAGGCATCCGCACGCCTTGCACGAACGTAATAGAGAAGGTCCGCGAATAAGAGCATCGACTCGCCCGAGATGCATTTCAAAGTTAGCCCCCTACCTGTGAATACTCCCCTCTACGTCCGCGCCGATCTCGCCCGCTGCTACCTGCCGATCGAGCAAATGCTGCAAATCGATCGCGTGACGGAGGCGAGTGAGACGGTGATCCGCTGCGAGCTGGACCTTTCGCAGCACTGGGTTTTTCCGCTCCACTTTCCCGGTAACCCGATTTTTCCGGCGTGCCTGATGATCGAAGCGGCCGGGCAGGCGATCGCGATCTGGGCGTGGCATTACCAGATGCCGGGCAACCCGCGGCTCGCGCGCGTGAAGGCGTCGTTTGAGAGCGCAGTGCGGCGGGAGGATGGGTTGCTTTCTTTTGTGGGAAAGATTCGCCGCCGCAAAAATATCTGCGCGGGCGAGGTGGAGCTTTTCTGCGGCATACGTCGCGTGGCCGTGGTGGAAGAGACACTGGCCTGGGTGGCGTAAACGCAGAGGTAGCCGCCGCTGTCCCCAGCGGCGGAACGGTTGCGCGAGCACGCGCGACCGATTGAACTCCCGTGAGTGCAAGGCGCCCTAATTCGATTCGGATCACCGAGGCGTCCCGCGGACGGGACGCTTCCGCCGCTAGGGACAGCGGCGGCTACCTCGGAGGTTTTTTCTTTGCGCTACGCCCTCAATACACGCTAAACGTAAAATCATCCGTGAAGCTGTCGCCGACTTCCTTGATCATCGCGTCGCTGAACGGCTTGTACGGCGCGGGATCGATCAGCGAATTGTGGCTGATCGTCTGGAGGATCATCACGTTCGGACTCGTGTCGGGCAGCACCTTCAGGTCGGTCATCTTCCCGTCGGAATGAATCGTGAATTGAATATGGACCATGCCCACGCCGATCGTCCCGAAGTGGGTGTTGATGTCGGGATACCAATGCGAGCCCACCACTTGGTAGACGTACTGCTTGTACTTGCCGAGTTCCGTCGCCATCGCCGCCGGTGAGTTATCGCCCTGCCGCCCGAGTGAGCCGTGCACACTGGCGGCCTGCTGCACTTGCGACGGGGCGGGCGCCAGCGGTTGCGCGGCGGAATTGGGCGGCGCCAAGGTCGGCGCATTCAACGCGGGCAGGATGGGGAAACCGTTCTCATCGACCTGCTGCGGTTGCGGCTTCGGCTTGGGCGCAGTCGGGGGCACCGGCTTGGCGGGCTGTTCCGGCGAGGGCTGCTTTCCTTGGTTGGGATTCGGTTGCGGCGGTGTCGGCTTCTCGGGTTTGGCTTCTTTCGGCGTGGGCGGGGTGGAGGAGACCTCGGGCTTTTGCGGTGCGGTGATTTGCGGCGTGGTGTTCAGGTCGGGCGCGTGCTCCTTGCCCGTGACGTCCGGCATGATGGAATCCGCGCGCGCGACCTTGCTCTTGGAGGTGAGATCGTGGTCGTTCGCGGAAATGATCGGCTGCACCTTGTGCACGGCGTCGGGCTGTGGCGGGGTGGGGACAAAAGTCTGCTTGGGCGGCGGCGCCTGCATCAGGGTTACCGTCGTGACTGGTGGCGCCGGTGGCACCTTGATCTTTGGCATCGGCAGGAAGACCGAGACGAGCAGAAGCAGCGTGAAAAAGGCGGCATGCGCGAGCAGTGAAAGCAGGATAACGTCGAGCAGCACG
>CAZZWT010000269.1:0-4563 GCA_964657775.1 uncultured Candidatus Methylacidiphilales bacterium
ACAGTTGGCTGAGCGCATCGGTTGGCGTGCCTTAGTGGCCTCGTTCGTCACGTTGGTCGGCGCGGCCGCGATTGCGATCACGGTCAACCTGAATCAGCAATCAGCCAGCGATCTGGAACCCGGCATGCGCAGCATTGTTCAGGTGGAAAATATTCAGCTCTCGTGAGATAGTCGATAATGCCCATGCGTCCCACGGTTAAGATTATAGCAGAATTTATCGGGGTTTTTCTGATAGGTGGACTGGCGGGTGGGCTTCTCGAATGGTCGTACACCGACACGCAGTTGTCGTCGTTTATGACCCGGGCCAACAGCCCTGAAGGCCTGGCCCAACGGATCAGCACCCGTTACGAGACCGATTACCATCTCACGCCGGAGGAGATGAAGAAAATCCAGCCCGATATCGTCGCGATGGCGCGGCATGTCTATCTCGTCAGGCACCAGTTTGGGCTCGATATCATTTCCACGCTTGATGATTACCATGCGAAGATTGCGGCCCAGTTGACGCCGGAACATCGCTCGGCTTACGAAGCGGCCCAGACAGAACGCAAAAAGAAGATGACCACCATGTTGCTGCCCGATCCGGCCACGCAGAACGCGGGGTCGAACTAGGAGGCTCCTGGCTGGATACGCCCCTTCCCGCTTGAGATCAACCATGTCTAAAGAAGTCATTCCCCAGAAACCGAATCGGCCTCCCGTCACACAGGCCGCGCCCGCCGTCAATGGTAACGGCGCCGGTGCGACGTCGCGCGTTTCGACCACGACCACCACCACGGTGAAGAAGAGCGGCGGTGTGGGCATCTGGGTCTGGCTGCTGATTCTGGTCATCCTCGGCGCGGCCGGGGCCGGCTACTATTATTACTTCCTGCCAAAGAGCCAGGCCTCGGGTGCCGACACGGCGGCGGCGGGTTCCGGCAAGGGCGGTGGCAAACATGGCGGCAAGGGCGGAAGTGACAAGATCCGCATCGTACCGGCCACAGCCACGCGCGGCGATATCGACGTCTATCTTGTCGGGCTCGGCGCGGTCACGCCACTCAGCACCGATACGATCCAAAGCCGCGTGAACGGTCAATTGATGAAAGTCGATTTCACCGAGGGCCAGATGGTCAAGGAGGGCGACAAGTTGCTCGAGATTGATAGCCGCCCCTACGAGGCGCAACTCGCCCAGTACAATGCGCAAAAGGAGCACGACCAGGCTCTGCTCGATAACGCCAATATCGATTTGCAGCGCTACCAGACGTTGTGGAAACAGAACTCGATTCCTGAACAAACCCTGGCCACGCAGGTCTCGCTGGTGAATCAGGACAAAGGCACTGTCGATGCCGACCAGGCCCTGATCGACGCCACCAAGCTCAACATCACCTACTGCAACATCACCGCGCCGATCAGCGGGCGCGTTGGCTTGCGGCTCGTTGATGTGGGAAATTACGTGCAGTCCACGTCGAGCACCGGACTGCTCGTCATCACCCAACTGCAACCCATCACGGTCGTCTTCACCATCCCGGAAGACAACGTGAACGAGGTCATGGCCAAGGTGAATGCGGGCGAGAAACTGGAGGTGGCCGCCTTTGATCGCGCGCAGAAAAAGCAGATCGCGACCGGCACGCTGCTCACGTCCGATAACCAGATCGATCCCTCCACTGGCACGCTGAAGTTGAAAGCCACCTTCCCGAACACCGACAACGCGCTATTTCCGAATCAATTCGTCAACACGCGCCTGACGGTGGAGACGAAGAAGAACGTCGTCATCGTGCCTGTGGCTGCGATCCAGTACGGCACACAGGGCACGTTCGTCTACATCGTCAACGAGGATGATCCCCAGAACGCAACCGTCACGATGCAGAACGTCACGGTCGGAACCATCGACGGCGACAAGGCGGAAATCGTCAAGGGCGTGGACGAGAACCAGGTCGTGGTCATCGACGGCGTCGACAAGCTGACCAATGGCAGCAAGGTCATCGTGCCGCACGGGGATGGCAGCAAGCCGGTCGATCCCTCAACCACCCCGAGCAGCTAAAGGTCGGAAAAGGAATTCATGAGTCCTTCCCGGACCTTCATCCTGCGCCCTGTCGCGACCATCCTCCTCATGGCCGCCGTGTTGCTGGCGGGCATCTCCGCCTATACCCAGTTGCCGATTTCCGCGCTGCCGGAAGTCGACTACCCGACCATGCAGGTCGTCACGTTTTATCCCGGCGCGAGTCCGGAAGTTATGGCCTCCTCGGTCACCGCGCCGCTTGAGCGCCAGTTCGGCCAGGTGCCCGGCCTGCTTCAAATGACCTCGACCAGTTCCGACGGCAGCTCGGTCATCACGCTGCAATTCAACCTCAGTCTCGACATCGACGTCGCCGAGCAGGAAGTGCAGCAGGCCATCAATGCCTCCGGCACGTACCTTCCCGCCGACCTGCCGAATCCGCCGATCTATAGCAAGACCAACCCTGCCGACGCGCCCATCGTCACATTGGCGCTCACCTCGGAAAGCCTGCCGCTTTCCAAGATCGAGGACCTCGCCGACACGCGCCTCGCGCAGAAAATCTCCCAGCTCTCCGGCGTTGGCCTCGTCAGCATCGTGGGCGGGCAGAAGCCGGCCGTGCGCATCCAGGCCAACCCCACCGCGCTTTCCTCCTACGGCATCAACATGGAGGACCTGCGCACCGCCATTGCGGCGGCGAACACGAACCAGGCCAAGGGCAGCTTCAACGGCCCATTGCAGACCTACCAGATCGGCGCGAACGACCAGCTCCTCACCAGCGTCGATTACGCCAACATCGTCATCGCCTACCGCAACGGCGCGCCCGTTCGCCTTTCCGATGTCGCGCATGTTGTCGATGACGTGGAAAATAACAAACAGGCCGCGTGGATGAACACCACGCCCGCCATCATCGTCAACATCCAACGCCAGCCCGGCGCGAACATCATCTCCGTGGTTGATAGCATCAAGAAACTCCTGCCCAAGCTGAGCCAGTCGCTCCCCTCCACCGTCAAGGTGCAGATCCTCACCGACCGCACGCTCACCATCCGCGCTTCCGTCGCCGACGTGCAGTTCGAGTTGATGCTCACCATCTGCCTCGTCGTCGGTGTTATCTTCATCTTCCTGCGCACACTGGCGGCGACGTTCATCGCGGGCATCGCCGTGCCGCTGTCGCTCATCGGCACCTTTGCCGCGATGTACATGTTCGGCTTCAGCATTAACAACCTCACGCTCATGGCCCTGACGATTTCCACCGGCTTCGTCGTCGATGACGCCATCGTCATGATCGAGAACATCGTCCGCTACATCGAGGAGGGCGAGAAGCCGCTTGAGGCCGCGCTCAAGGGTGCCGGGCAGATCGGTTTCACCATCGTCGCGCTGACCATCTCGCTCATCGCCGTGCTCATCCCGCTCCTGTTCATGGGCGACATTGTCGGCCGTCTCTTCCGCGAATTCGCCATCACGCTCAGCTTCACCATCCTCATCTCCGCGATGGTCTCGCTGACCTTGACGCCGATGCTCGCCGCCCGCCTCATCAGTGAAAAGCAAAACGCCAACCACGGCCGGCTTTACCAACTCTCCGAGGATGCCTTCAACGGCATCATCAATTTTTACGGCGCCACGCTAAAGGTCATCCTGCGCGTCCAACCGCTCATCCTCCTCGTCGCGCTCGCCACGCTGGTACTCACCATTTACCTCTACATCGAAATTCCCAAGGGCCTCTTCCCCACGCAGGACACCGGCGTCATCCAGGGCGTCTCCGAGGCCGACCAGGACATCTCCTTCCCCGCCATGTCTGAGCGGCAACAGGCGCTCACCAAAATCATCCTCGATGACCCGGGCGTCGATAGCCTCTCCTCCTTCATCGGTGTCGATGGCACCAACGTCACGCTCAACTCCGGTCGCATCCAAATCAACCTCAAGCCGCTCGATGTGCGGAAAGCCTCGGCCATGGACATCATGGCCCGTCTCCAGCCGAAGCTCAACGCCGTCTCCGGCATCACGCTCTACATGCAGCCGGTGCAGGACCTCACCGTCAGTGATCGCGTTAGCCGCACGCAATACCAATACACGCTGGAAGACCCCGACGGCGTCGAGCTCAACAAGTGGGCGCCGCAGATGCTCGCGAAGCTGAAGGGGCTGCCGCAACTCGCCGACGCTGCCAGTGACCAACAGAACTCCGGCCTGCGCGCGACACTCGATCTCGATCGCGACACCGCGTCGCGTCTCGGCCTCACTACCTCCACGATCGACAACACGCTCTACGATTCGTTCGGCCAACGCCAGGTCTCCACCATGTTCACGGAGGTCAACCAGTACCACGTCATCCTCGAGGTCGATCCACAATTCCAGCAGACGCCGGGCAATCTCAACGACGTTTACATCACGCCCGCTACGTCGGGCATCACCACTGGCACAGGCACCGCGAACTCGTCCGCGACATCGACGACCACCGCCAGCACGACGACCACTTCGCTCGCGATCCCGTCGCCCACCATGGGCTTCACGCCGCTCAGCGCCTTCGCCCATTGGTCCACCAAACCGGGCCCGCAGACCGTCAATCACCAAGGCCAGTTCCCGGTCATCACGCTTTCGTT
>CAZZWT010000270.1:0-4534 GCA_964657775.1 uncultured Candidatus Methylacidiphilales bacterium
AGTTCCAGGTTGGTCATGGTCGTAAACGGTCAGGGGTTGCGGTATAAGGAATATCATTGCGCCAAATAGTATGATGTCAAACTAATATTTACGTTGGGGATTTAGCCTGCTGGAGAAGTACAAATCGCGCCAGAGTCCGCCTTTATTGCGTCTGATGCGGAAGTGACTTGTCCTCAACGGGCTGGGCGTTAGGCTTGTTCTTGCCATGAACCTCCTCCTCAAGGCATCCCTCGCGGGCGCTTTGCTGGCCTGCCTCCCAGCCCACGCCGACACCTTCTTCGTTACGACAGAAGACAGCGTCGTCAAAGTCACGGAAGATTCCGCCTTTGTCTTCGCCACCGGGCTGAAGGACCCGACCGGCATCGTCGAGGATGGCGCGGGGAATATCTACGTCGGGAATCGCGGCGCTAATGAGATTCTCGAGTACCCGATGGTGAACGGCGCCGTCTCCAGCACGCCGATTGTTTTCGCAAGCGGCCTGCATGCGCCCCAAGACCTGGCCTTCGATCACGCCGGCAATCTCTACGAGGCCGATCAGGGCAGCGGTACGGTTAACAAGTTTGCCCTCAACGGCACGCGCCTCTCCCGCAAAGCCGACCCGGTCATCACCGGCCTGGCCGATAACAACCGGCCCTGCGGCCTTTGCTTCGATGCGCAGGGAAATCTCTACGTCGCCGCGTACATCGGCGGCATCCTGAAATTCGCCAACACCGGCGCGCCGTGGACGACACCCACCGTCTTCGCCAGCTTCAGCCGCGCGCGCCAGATGGTCTTCGATAAGCACGGAAATCTTTTCACTGCCGACCATGTCGATCAGCGCGTCTATGAATTTCTCAACACACCGGGCGGTCTTTCTAACAAGCCCGTCATCTTCGCCGAAAACAATGGCCTCAACGCGCCTGGAGGCGTCGCCTTCGACTCCGCAGGCAATCTTTACGTCACGAATTGGGGCTGCGGCAGCGGCACAGACGGCCTGGAATACCCTCTCGTCAACGGCGTGCTTTCCAATAGCGCGACGCCCTTCGTCAGCGGCTTCAACGCGCCGGCCTACATCCTCAATTACACGGCGCCAAGGTAGCGGGCTCGCCTCCCTAACAATCTTTTAACTACGACGTTCGCCCGTTATCGGTTATAATAGGGCGATTCTCGTAGCCCTGTTTTGCCGCGATACGTCTTATGCCCAACCACATTCCTCCCAACCAGAAGAACGACGTCACGCTTTACGACGAGGCGAAGGACGCCAAGGATTCCTCGAGCCCGTCCGTTTTCCGCAACTTCCGTTTCCTCGGTTTCGTCGGGTTTTTCTTCTGCTTCATCATCCCGTACGCCTACTTCCACGGTTTCACGGCCTTCTTCTTCTCGGTCGTCACTTTTGCCGAGGTCATTCTCCTCTTCAACATCCTCATCATCGTCCATGAGCTCGGCCACTTCCTCGCCGCCAAATGGTGCGGGCTGAAGATCGACAAATTTGCCATCTGGTTCGGCAAGCCCCTCTGGTCCAAGACCGTGGACGGCGTCGAATACATCCTCGGCTCCGTGCCAGCCGGCGGTTACGTCGCGCTGCCGCAAATGGCGCCGATGGAAGCCATCGAGGGCAAAAGCGACACCCCGCGCGAGGAACTGCCGCCTGCCTCGCCATGGCAAAAGATCATCGTCGCCTTTGCCGGACCGCTCTTTAGCTTCGGCCTTGCCCTTGTCTTCGCCACGCTAGTCTGGATCGTGGGCAAACCCACCACCACGGTGGAAAATACCACCACCATCGGCTACGCCATGCCCGGCGGCCCGGCGGCCAAGGCGGGCCTGCAATCTGGCGACGTCATCACCAAAATCAACGATCACAAGGTCACCCGCTGGGCCGGCGTCGATACCGGCGTCACCTGGCAGATCATGACCGCGACCGTCACACCGCTGAAGATGGACATCCTCCGCAACGGCCAGCCGATGAGCTTCAACGTCACGCCCGAGGTCGATTCCACCGTCAAGCACCACTGGTGGGACCGCAGCGCGCCGTTCAAGGTCCAGATCGCGCCGATGATCGACCAGCTTATCGTCGGCAAGATCCTCGATTACGGCCCCTCCGCCGTGGCTGGACTAAAAAAGGGCGACCAGTTGCTGACGCTCGACGGCAAGCCGCTGCTCACTGATTACGCCATCCATGAGCATCTAAAAGCCGATCCCAACGCGCCGCTGAACCTGACCGTGCTGCGTGATGGCAAGACGCTGCCCGTCACCGTGACGCCGGAAAAGCCGATCTCGCCCGCAACGTTGCCGAAGGACGAACCGCAGACCGACATTGGCCTCGAGTTCGACGAGAACGCGGGCGTCACCATCTACCACCCCACGCCCTGGCACCAAGTGCACGAGTCGGTCGACATGGTGCGCGGCACGCTGACGGCGCTGTTCGCCTCGCACTCCAAGGTCAGCGCCACGCAGCTCAGCGGGCCGGTCGGCATCATGAACATGCTCTTCCTCGTGCTCAGCAGCGAGAACGGCTGGCGTATGGCGCTCTGGTTCGCGGTCGTCATCAACGTCAACCTGGCCATGCTCAATCTCTTCCCGCTGCCCGTGCTCGATGGCGGCCACATCGCGCTCTCGCTCATCGAGTGGGTTCGCCGCCGCCCGCTGAGCATGAACATCCTCGAGCCGCTGCAAACCGCCTGCGCGCTCGCGCTTATCGGCTACATGGCCTTTATCACCTTCTTCGATGTGCAGGATTCCGGCAAGATGGCCTTCGGCGGCGACGGCGGCGGGGAAATCAAATTCGCGCCGAAGCAAACGGGGCCGTAGATGGATCGACCGGTATTGACGACTGATTGCGGGAGGACTAAACTCCGACATGACTCTAAGCTCACTCGAGATCGAAGGCATCCAGTGCTATTTGGATGGTTCATTGAGCGCGGTTGAGTCACCCCCAAGTTCGACTCACCCCGAACCCACGCCTCCTACCGGAAAGGAGCTAGCCGAGCGCCTTGCGGGATTGCTGAGTTCGCGGGAAGCTGATGAGCTTGAACGGCACATCAACGAAAGCTGCGAGCAGATCGATGCCTGATTGCTGCCTGGATACAACCGTTCTCATTGATTTGCTTCGTGGGACTAGGGATGCCGGAACAGCTATCAGGTCTTATAGTGCGCCGTGCATTTCACATGTTGTATTTGGAGAGCTTTTGCTTGGAACTTTGAAATCATCGAAGCCAGAAGCTGAACGGCGCAAGCTCTTTGAAGCATTGGTGGGAATGACCGTTTTGAATGCAGACGAATGGACTTCCACAATCTTTGCAGCGACGCGTTTTCAACTTGAGAAGGTTGGCGGTTTAATTCCGCAAAATGACATCTGGATCGCAGCGGCCGCGATCCAAGCGCGTCTGCCGCTTATAACCCGAGACTCTCATTTTCGCCGCGTACCCCATCTCACGCTTGTCGAGTATTGAGCCCGGGGCGAGGAGCCCCAAGCTTGCCCTCAAGTGATTTCAAACCTAACATACCCGAGCTATGTCCAGCCCCGTCCCTTATTGCCATAATCCGTACCACTATCAGCGCCGCCTTTCCCGCGAGGTCAAGGTCGGCAAGGTCGGCGTCGGCGGGGCCAACCCGATCCGCGTCCAGTCCATGCTCACCTGCGACACCATGGACACGCGCGAGTGCGTGAAGCAGACCCTCGACCTCGTCAAAGTTGGCTGCGAAATCGTCCGTATCACCGCGCCCACGGTCAAGGACGCTGCGAACCTCAAGAACATCCGCGCCGAGCTCAATGCCGCCGGGTGCGACGTGCCGCTCGTCGCCGACATCCATTTCAAGCCCGATGCCGCCATGGAAGCCGCGCAGTGGGTCGAGAAAGTGCGCGTCAACCCGGGCAACTTCGCCGATAAAAAGAAGTTCGCCATCATCGAGTACACCGACGAGCAGTACGAGGAGGAACTCGCCCGCATCGACGAGACCTTCAAGCCGCTGGTCGAGCTCTGCAAGGCGCGCCAGATCGCCATGCGCATCGGCACCAATCACGGCTCGCTCAGCGACCGCATCATGAACCGCTTCGGCGACACGCCCGCCGGCATGGTGGAAAGCGCGGTCGAGTTCGCCCGCATTGCGCGCAAGTACGGCTACCACGATTTCGTTTTCAGCATGAAGTCGAGCAACCCCAAGGTCATGATCAACGCCTACCGCATGCTCGCGGCGCGCCTCATCGAGCTCGGGCCCGACTGGAATTACCCGCTGCACCTCGGCGTCACCGAAGCCGGCGACGGCGAGGATGGCCGGATCAAGAGCGCGATCGGCATCGGCGCACTGCTGGCCGACGGCCTGGGCGATACTATCCGCGTTTCGCTCACGGAGGACAGCGTCCACGAAATCCCTGTCGCGCGCGCGCTCGTCTCCATGGCCAGGAATCACGCCAAGGACGAGTTGCCGCCGCAACAACCGCCGCTCAGCTTCGATCCGTTCGTTTTCGCCCGGCGCGCTTCGGAGCAAATCAGCCTCAGCGAGCATCACATCGGCGGCCCGAGCCTTTCCACCCGCGTCGGCGCCACCATGGGCACCT
>CAZZWT010000271.1:0-4526 GCA_964657775.1 uncultured Candidatus Methylacidiphilales bacterium
TTGAGACTCACAACTTCACCAGCACCTCCTCCGGCACGGGGCCACTTTCGAAGGCGGAGATGGTTTTCAGCGTCGTCTGCGCGATATTGTCCAGCGCTTCATGGGTGAGGAAGGCCTGGTGTGAAGTAATAAGAACGTTGGGCAACGAGATCAGCCGCGCGAGTATATCGTCCTGCAACACCATGCCGGAGAGATCGTGGAAGAAAATGCCGGCTTCCTCCTCATAGACATCGAGGGCGGCTCCGCCAATGTGCCCGGATTTGAGCGCGTCCAGCAGCGCCTGCGCCTCAATCAGGGCACCACGGCTGGTATTGATGATGAACGCGCCCGGCTTGAGCTTCGCGATGGTCTCCGCGTTGAGGAAATGTCGCGTTTCCGGTAGGAGCGGAACGTGAAGGGAGATCACATCGCTCTCGGTCAGCAGCCGCGCCGAGTCGACGTAGGTGACGGGCAGGTCGGTACGCGGAAAGGCATCGAACGCCAGCACGTGGCAGCCGAAACCGGCCATGATCCTGGCGAAGACCCCGCCGATTTTTCCCGTGCCGACCACCCCGACCGTTTTGCCGTGCAGGTCGAAACCGACCAGACCCTCAAGCGAGAAATTCGAGTCCCGCACGCGGTTGGAGGCGCGGGGCAGTTTGCGATTGAGCGCCAGGAGGAGGGCGACGGCGTGCTCGGCCACGGCGTAGGGGGAGTAATCGGGCACGCGGGTTACGGTGAGGCCAAGTTCGCCCGCCGCGGCGAGATCGACGTTATTGTAGCCGGCGCATCGCAGGGTGATCAGCCGGACGCCGAGTTCCCGCAAAACCGTCAGCGTCGGGCGGTCGAGCACATCGTTGACGAAGGCGCAAATCGCTTGGCTCCCCGCGGCAAGCGGGGCCGTTGCATGCTCCAGCCGCGGGCTGAAAAAATGAAGGTCATGCCCCAGGCGCTGGTTTTCTTTCTCCAACGCCGTGCGGTCGAAGTGGTGGGTGTCGAAGATGGAAACGATCATGGGCGGTGGGGCAATCGTTTTCGGATGCCGACGGGAAACTAGTCGAATCGTCGGGCGACGGCAACCAGATGGCAACTTATTTGCTTCCCTGCCGTCTAGACAAATGCATTGGACGCGTTTAGTTAAACCGGAAAGGGAATTTGTGGAATCGAGCAACAGCGCCTATCTCGCGGAATCGCCCATTGCCTTGCCCCTGCCAGCGGGGAAGGGAGCCGCGCGCCGTTCCGGCGGCAGCACGCGGCTGTCATGGCTCGTGCTCGGCCTGATCACGCTGCTCTACGCCGGCACCTGCTTTGCGCCGGTGATTTTCGATGACAACGAGGGCCTCTACGCCGGCGCGGTGCGCGAGATGCACGCCAGCGGTAACTGGCTCGTGCCGTTGAGCAACGGCTTTCCGCGCGTGCAGAAACCGCCCTTGGTTTATTGGACGATGCTGGTCACCACCTCGATCCTGGGCGAAAACGAATTCGCCCTGCGCCTGCCCAATGCTCTGGCCACCGCGGGCTGGATTATCGCGACCTACCTCATCATGCGGCGGCTCGGCGGCGAGCGGTTCGCGATCGCGACGGCGGCGGTGCTGGCGTCGATGATCGGCGTGTCCATCCTCTTTTGTCACCTCGTCCAACCGGAGCCGTTCATGGCCTGTTTTATTTCGCTGGCCATCTGGTGTGTGGTCGAGGCGCGCTTGGAGGCGACACCGGAGGAGCCCCTTACCACACGCACGATCTTCGGCGCGCGGTTTTCTGGCGATCATTGGTATCTCCTTTTCTGGACGTTCCTCGCGCTCGGCGCCTTGAGCAAGGGCCTGCATGGCGCGCTTTGGCCGCTCGGCACCGTGTTGCTTACCGCGCTTTTCGCGCCCGATTGGCGTCAGTGGTTGCGTCCGATCCTGAGCCTCCGTGGCATGTGTGTCTTCCTGCTTATCCTCACGCCGTGGTACGTCTACATGGCTGCCCACTTTCCCGGTTTTCTCGGCGCGCATTTTCTGAACGAGCAGGTCGGCGCGGCGTTGAACACGCGGTTTCCGCCGGATGCCAAGCAACTCTCGCTCGTCCTTTTTTACGGCCAGCATTTTCTTTTCTGGATGCCGTGGACCATGCTCCTCCCCGGCGCGATTTACGCGGCCGTGAAGGCGGGGCAGGCCACGCGCACGCGGCCCCATTTCTTTTCACCGCCCAGCGCGGACATCATCAAGCTGCTCCTCATCTGGTTCGCGCTCACCTTCGTTTCGGTCGCTTTTTCCACGCGGCAGGATTATTACAGCATGAGCAGCTGGGGCATCATGGCCGCCTTCCTCGCCGTGCCGTGGGTGATGCGCGATCTGTCGCCGCTTCACGTCCCGCGCCGGTTTCTCATTGTGCCGACCGGCGTGATGACGATGGCGGGGGCCATGGGTCTTGGCTTCGCGATTTGGATCACGCTCTGGCCACCCCAGCTGGGCGAAGCGACGGCGGCGCCGATCGCGCAGCGCGATACGTTCTTGGATGCGATCACGGGCATTTCCCCGGCGCTCTGGAGCCACTTCATCCTGCTCCTCGGCATTTTTGGTGCGGCGATGCTGCTGGCCGGCGCGGTCTCGACGGCGCTGGCGTGGCAGCGGCGTTCATTTCAGGCGCTGCTCGTCCTCGGCGGCGCGATGGCGGTCCCGGCCTGTCTTGCCACGGCGGGCTTCAGTTCGATGGGGCCTTATTTCTCGCTGGCCGGCGAGGCGAAGGCGATCAACCGCGAGATGCTCACGCAGCCCGATGCGCTCGTCGCCTGCGAAGGCGCCCCGCACACCGCGTCGAGTCTATACTACTATCTCAACGCGCCGGTGCATTGGGTGAACACTCCCTTCGAGCAGGATTACCCGCAGCGCGTGCTGAAGTTGGGACGCGCCTTGTATTGGGATGGTGCGGCGGTACAGCAAGCGTGGGCTTCCGGGAAGCCGGTCTACCTCATCGTGGACGACGAGCGCTTGGCGTACTGGCAAGGCGTGCTTCCTGGCGCGCGACTCTACAGCAAGGGCGCGACGCGGGACGTGCTCTGCAATCGCTGAGCCGACCCGGATGGATGGCTACTCCACCGCCGGGCTCGCCGCATCCTGCGGGAGTTGGATGTGAAATTCGGTCCCATGGTGCGACGACTTCAACCCAATCTTCCCGCGATGCGCGGTCACCACATTCTGCACAATCGCCAAGCCCAGTCCCGTGCCATTCGACTTCCCATGCGTCACGAAGGGCTCGAAAAGCCGGTCCTTGATCTCCGCCGGAATGCCCGTGCCGTTGTCGCGCACGAGGAGGTGCAGCTTGGAATCGCGCACGTAGGCCTGCACGTCGATCACGCCGCTGCCGTCCGGCTTGTCCTTCACCACATCGACCGCATTGGAGACCAGGTTCTGCAGCACCCGCAGCAACCGCATGGAATCGACCTCGATATCCGCCGCCTCATTCGTCACGTTCACCTTCACGTTCTTCTGTGAATAGGAGTCCTCATTGAATTGGACGAATTGATCGAGCAGCTTCGTCGTATCGGTTTTCGCCAAATGGAGCTTGGTCTCGCCGCGAGAGAACTCCAGCAACTCGCCCGCCATGGCCACCACGCGGTCGCACTGGAGCTGGATTTTATTGCAGCAATTGGTCGTCTCGTCGTCACTGTGGACCATCGTGATCAACTCCGACGCCAGCCGGATGCCCGAGAGCGGATTGCGCAAATCGTGCATCAAAGAATTCGCCATCTCGCCGATGAGCGACATCTTCTTCTTGCGCACCACTTCATCGACGTAGAGCTCGTTGGTGTGGCGCATCACGGCCAGCACGTTTTGGAAAAGGTTCAGCGTCACCGTCACGGGCTCGTTCAGCAGGACTTCGAGCAGGTCGGCGGTCGGGGCCCACGCGATTGTGGTGGCGCCCTTCGCGCGCGCGTCGGTGCTGCGGCCTTGGCCATCGAGCACGGCCACTTCGCCGAGGAAATTGTTCGGCTCGATGCAGGCCAGGCTTTGCTCACCGTTGCCGGTCGTCTTGACAATCTCCACCTCGCCCGCGAGCACCAGGCAGATGCCGGTCGCCAAGTCGCCCTCGCGGAAAAGGTAATCGCCCGCCGCGTAATCCTGGTAAATAAGCCGGCCCATCAACTTCTCGCGGCCCGCGTCTGAGAAATCTTTCAGGAAGCGATTCTTCCGGGCATCTGCGGTCGGGGTCTTCATTGGGCTACATGATTCAGTACGGGTGACTATGCCTGTGCGGATGCATCTGTGCAATGAAATGCCTTGGCGTATCGTCCTATCTTTCGCAAAATGGACGGCTCAACCCCCAAATCCCGAAAGGATACTTTATGTCGCAAGCCATCATGGAAACCAGCAAGGGCACCATCCACCTCGAGCTCTTCGAGAAGGACGCGCCCGGAACCGTCAAGAACTTCACCGACCTCGCCAAGAAGGGCTTTTACGATGGGCTCAATTTCCACCGCGTGATCAAGGACTTTATGATCCAGGGCGGATGTCCCACCGGCACCGGCACGGGCGGCCCCGGCTACAAGATCAAGTGCGAGATCA
>CAZZWT010000272.1:0-4441 GCA_964657775.1 uncultured Candidatus Methylacidiphilales bacterium
GGCTGATCTTCTCGATCAGCAGCGTATTGATGCCGCGGTGCGGATCGAACCGCGCCACCCGCGCCAGGCCGCTGTCGATCACCACGCGCACGCCATCGATGGTCAGCGACGTCTCCGCCACGTTGGTCGAGACGATGACTTTCCGCTTCGCGCTCGGGCCCAAGGCGGCGTCCTGCTCGGCGGGCGGCAACTCGCCGTGCAGCGCGTGGAACGCAAATTGAAGCGAGCCAAGGCTGTCGCGCACGGCGTTGAGCGTGCGCTGGATTTCATAAGCGCCGGGCATAAAAATGAGGATGTCGCCCTCCGGCGCCTTGCCGGAGTTGACCAGCCGCTCGCACGCCTCGGCCGCGAGTTGCCACGCGGGCGCGTCGTCCGGCTTCGGCAGGTACTCAATCGAAACGGGAAACATCTTGCCCGGCGACTCGAGCACTTCCACCGGCTTCAAATATTCCGTCAGCAGCGCCGTCTCCAGCGTGGCCGACATCACGATGATCTTAAGATCGGGCCGCGTCGTCTGCTGAATCTGCCGCGCCCGCGCCAATGCCACATCGCCCTCCAAATGCCGCTCGTGGAATTCATCAAAAACCAGCACGCTGATGCCCGGCAGCGTCGCGCTCTCCTGCATCTGGCGCAGCAGGATGCCCTCGGTCACATACAAGATGCGCGTGTCGCGCGACGACACATTCTCCAACCGGTATTGGAAACCCACCTCGCCACCCAGCTTCGCCCCGCGCTCCTCCGCCACGCGCTTGGCCAGCAACCGCGCCGCCAATCGCCGCGGCTGCAACACCACGATGCGCCCCGTCCCCGCCAGCCCATCATCGAGAATAAACTGCGGCACCTGCGTCGATTTGCCCGAGCCGGTTGGCGCCTGCAAAACCACGCGATCCTGCGCCCGCAACACACGCGCCAAATCCGCGCGCAAGGAAGTGATGGGAAGAGAAGAGGGATTCAAGAGCTGGTCATCTTAGCGGTAAAGAAGCCCAAAGAACGCTAAAAAGGATCAAGTCGAATACTTGCTTTTGGGAGCTTGGGCGCTGGCCTGAAGCTGAGGCAGATTAAGTGAGAGCCTTCTCACACCGCGCTTTCCACGCATCAATCCATTGCGGAACCAAAACAAAGAGCGCGAAAATGACGAGGTAGCACCCGATGCCCATGACGAGGCGCGGCAGGCCGGAGTAGGCGACGAGCACCAGGAGAAACGCGGTGACGCCGCCGACGAAAAGCGTGTAGCGCCGTTCCAGCATGGTCAGCGCGCGGCGGCCCTTGGGATCGAAGAGGAGAAAGAAATCGCTGACCGGCTCCATGGTCATGCCGATGAACGCGACGGCGAGGATGACAAGGAGGAAGATCCCACCCGTGAAGATGGTGAGCAGGATGAGCGTGAGCCGGAAGCCGCGCCCGTAATGGGCGCCGCCGCTGAGCAGGTGAAACATTTTCTGGTTCATGCGATAGAGCCAGACGCGATGTCGCAGCGATTGCAGCAGGCCGCGCCGGGCGTGCGCGTTCTTGGGCTCCAGCCGCAGCGCGTCGAGAAAATGCTCGTTGGCGCGGCGGTAATCGCCCACGGCCAGCGCGTCGTAACCGGCATTGGCCAGGCCCGACGCGTTCTCCGGCATGCGCGCCAGCAACTGATCCAGCACCACGCGCGCCTCGGCGTAGCGATGCTGAAAGCGCAGCGACTGCGCCAGGATGTTGAGCGCGGTCGCGTCCTCGGCATCGAACTCCAGCATGCGCCGCGCGATCGCCTCCGCCTCGGGCCACTCGTTCTTCGCGGTGTGGACATTGGCCTGCGCGATGAGCGCAATGTGACTCCACGGCGCCATCTCCAGCGCGCGGCGGGCGTACTCGAGCGCCTCGTCGTTCCGGCCATAGCGCGCCAGCAGGTAGGCCTTCACGCCCAGGTACTCGCCCGATTCCGGATCGAGCCCGATCGCGCGGTCGATCGAACGCAGCGCTTCCGCCTTCTTGCGCGGCATCTCGCTTTGCGCCAGCGCGAGCTCGAGGTAAGGCTCCGGCCGTTCCGGCTCAAGCTGGATCGCCGCGCCCAGGTACTCGCACGCCTCCACATACCGCCCCGTCTCGCGGAGCAGTTGCCCGCGCCGCAGGTTGGCGTGGAAGGCCTGCGCCGCGCTCATTTCTTGATGCCGAGGAAGGACAGGACGTCGTTGTAGAAACCGCTTTGGTTGGCGTAGAGGGCGTAATTCTTCGCGCTCTCGAACCAGGCCTTGGTCGAGGGTTGCATCTTCTTCGCGGCAGCCACGAGGTCGTCCGTGGTAATGGGCACGAGCCGGTTCTCGCGCATGGCGATGGCCAGCTTTTCCTCCGTGGCGATGTCGAAGACGGCCTTCAAATCCGCGCCGGAAAAATCTTTCGTGCGCTTGGCCAGCGCGCGGGCGTCGAGCTTTGACACCGGCTTGCCCTGCGCCATGATTTCGATGATGGAAGCGCGCGCGTCCTCGTCCGGCGGCGGGACGAAGAGCACGCGATCAAACCGGCCCGGCCGTCGGAAAGCGGAATCGACCTGCCACGGCGCATTGGTCGCGCCGAGGACGAGGATGCCTTCGTTGTTGCCGATGGCGCCGTCCATTTCGGCGAGGAACTGGTTGATCACGTTGCGCCCCGCGCTCGCCTTCATGGAGGCACGGTCGCTGGCCAGCGCGTCGACTTCGTCGAAAAACAGAATCGCGGGCGTGTTCTGCCGCGCGAGCTCGAAGATCTTGTGCAGATTTTTTTCGCTGTTGCCGAGCCACATGTCGAGCACCTGGTGGATGCCGATGCTCAGGAACGTCGCCTTGATTTCGCCGGCCGTGGCGCGGCTGAGCAGCGTCTTGCCGCAACCGGGCGGGCCGTAGAGCAGCACGCCGCCGCCGGTTTTCTTCCCGTACTGCTTGAAGAGCTCCGCGTTCTGCAGAGGGTAGATGATCTTCATCTTGATGTCTTCCTTCACGGCGTTCATGCCGCCGACATCGGCGAATTTCACCGTGGGCTGCTCGAACTCGACGGCAAGATCGGGGACAAGGCCGAACTTGGGCGCCTGGCCTTTAGGTTCGTCATCGTAGGCAGGCCGTTCGTCATCCGCTTCATCCGGCTGGGCGCCCGCGGGAATGGGGCGATTGGTCTGGCCCGAAGAGGTCGGGGGCTGCGGCTTCTCGGCGAGGTCCTTTTCCAGCGCCTCGTCGCGCACGGTGGGCTCGACTTGCCGCGCCTTCGCATAGTGCTCGCGCGCATCAGCGACATGGCCTTCGATGAACGCCAGCCGGCTCAGCAAACGCCACGCGCCGCCGTTGCGCGGAAACGCTTTCGTCACCGCCTCGGCCCGCAGGATGGCCTCGGACAAATTACCTTCCTGGAACGCCGCACGGGCCAGGCCCAGTTGCGCCCCGGAATTCTGCGGCTCGCGGCTCAGCGCGCGCTGAAAATGCTGCTTGGCTTCATCGAGCAGAAAATGGTCGAGGCACCCCTCGCCGAGCAAAAGGAGCAGCGGAACGTTATCGGGTGAAAAGGAAACCGCTTGGCGAAGGGCATCGAGATTGGCGCTCATGGGAAGTCGCTCTTTATAGGAGGAGCGAGGGCCGGAGTAACGCCGATTCTGCGGGGAAGGTTTGCTCCTGAGGAAACTTGCGAATCCGCTCAATGTCGGCTAATCTCATGCCAATGAGTTCGCCGACAAGCTTACCCCTTAGCGAAATGAGCCACGCGGCCAAGCTTCGCGTCATGGAGGAAATTTGGGATGACCTTTGCCACTCAGCCGAGGGTGTGCCCTCGCCTAGCTGGCATGGCGAGGTATTGGCTGCCCGTCTTGATCGAGTTAAAAAGGGCGAGGCTCACTTCAGCGATTGGTCCGATGTAAAGGAAAGACTGTTGCGGAAGAAAGCGTGAGAATTCATGTTCTCGATGAGGCAGAGGCAGATCTGCTCGACGGGCGCGAGTTCTATGACCATTTGGAACCGGGCGTGGGCGACTATTTTATTGCAGCCCTTGCCACTGACATTGAGTCGCTCATCCTCTTCGCCGGTGTTCATCCAAAACATTTTGGTTTTCATCGCGCGCTCTCCAAACGTTTTCCTTTTGGAATTTTTTATCTCATCGAAAACGCCGTCATTCGGGTTTACGCGGTGCTCGATTTAAGGCGCGATCCCGCGTGGATTCGCCGCAGACTGTCTACCGGCGAACGATGAGGAAAACGCCAGCGTCACTTCGCGGCTAAACTAAATCTCAAACTGCCATTCCGTCTTCTTCGTCGCGTGATGTTTTTGCACCTCGGCGATGAGGCGGCTGAGCTTGTAGTTGTCGAGGATGTCGGCGATGGCGTCGCGCACCTGCTGCATGGCGATGCGCAGCCCGCACGATTCTTCGTCGGGACAGGTACACTTTTCGTAGGCGGTGAGGCTGACGCACGGGATCGGCGCCAGCGGCCCGTCGAGCAGCCGCACCACCT
>CAZZWT010000273.1:0-4391 GCA_964657775.1 uncultured Candidatus Methylacidiphilales bacterium
TGTGGATGTACCCGGGCATGATGCCGATCTTGCACTGGCCGGGCGTGATGATGCCGGGGCAGTTCGGCCCGATGAGGCGCACCTTCTTGTCGCGCATGCCGACCTTGGCGCGCATCATGTCGATGACCGGGATGCCTTCCGTGATGCAGACGATGAGCTCGATGCCCGCATCGGCCGCTTCCAAAATCGCGTCGGCTGCGCCCGGCGCCGGGACGAAAATCATGGTGGCGTTGCACTGGGTTTTCTCGCGCGCTTCCCAAGAGGTGTTGAAGACGGGCACGTTCTCGCCCCAAGTCTCGCCGCCGCGCCCGGGCGTCACGCCCGCGACAACGTTCGTGCCGTACTCCAGGCATTGGGAGGCGTGAAATCCGCCGGCTTTTCCAGTGATGCCCTGCACAAGCAGGCGCGTGTTTTTATCGACGAGGATGGACATAAGATTGGGGAGTTGGTTGAGGTAAAAAAAGTTTATCCGTGACCTGGTTTACGTTTGTGGATGAAAAGGGAATTGCCGTCGGGATCCGTGACCACACCCATGAAGCACACCTGGGTTTCCATCGGCTCCATGGGAAAGGGAATGCCCTTCGCCTTCAGCTCGGCCACGGCGGTCTCAAAATTTTCGACTTCAAAAGCCATGGCCGGTCCCATCGAGGGTTCGGAGGACGGCTTCCAGCCATTGCACAGCGCGAGCGTGCCGGTGCCGACATCGTACTCAGACCAGAAATCGCCTTCCGCCTCATAGTCCTTATGGGGCCGGACGAGTCCGAAGATGCCTGCGTAGAAATCGTCCGCGCGTTTCCGTTCGGTCGCCGGGTAGGAAATAAAAGGAATGTCCGGGCCGGTGTAAGCGCCGCGATCCGGGTTGCGCTTGTGAATCCAGATACCGTTGCCGTCCGGATCGAGTGCGCACGACATGCGGCAGACGCTGCTGGAGACCACTTCCTCGGTAAACGTGACGCCCTTGGCTTTGAGCCGGGCAATCGTCGCGTCAAAATTTTCCACTTCAAGTCCGGCAATGGGCCCCATCTGCGGCGCGCCGGACGGCTTCCAGTAGTTGGAAAGGCCGATGGTATTCGCGCCGACCTCGTACTCGATCCAATAATGGCCATCGTCAATATCCATGTTCATCGAAGGCTGCACGCCCAGCAGGTCCTCGTAAAAGGCCTGCGCGCGTGGTTTATCCGTGGTGGGATAACCGATGAACGCGAATTCGTTGACCTTGATCATACGATTAGACGTTCCCCGGTTTGCGCTTGTGGATCATCAGCCCATTGCCATCCGGATCGCGCACGATGGCGAAGTGACAGATAGGCGTCTCCATTGGGTCAAAAACAACGGGAACGCCGGCCTGCTTCAAATCCGCGATGGCTTGGTCGAAGTCGTCCACCTCCAGCGCCAACATGCCGCCGTCGGGCGAAGTCTTCCACTGGTCACCATAGGCGCCAAGCCCCAGCGTGGCGTTGCCGAGATCGTACTCGATCCAAGGCACCGGTCCCGGCTCGCTGGACACCTTCAAGCCTAGGACGCCTTCATAAAACTTCCGCGCCCGGGCCATGTCAGTGACCGGGTAGCCGAAGAAGGAGGCTTCGAGGACCTTCATTGCGTTCGCCTATTTCTTAACCGCCGCGACAACCTTCTTCGCTGCATCGGCCAGGTCGTCCGCCGCGATGATCGGCAGGTTCGATTCCTGCAACAGCTTCTTGCCCGCCGCGACGTTCGTGCCTTCGAGGCGCACGACCAGCGGCACTGGCAACGACACGGCCTTGACCGCGTTGATGATGCCCTGCGCGATCGTGTCGCACTTCATGATGCCGCCGAAAATGTTGACCAGGATCGCCTTCACCTTGGAATCGGAGACGAGGATCTTGAACGCCTCCGTCACCTGCTGCTCCGTCGCGCCACCCCCGACGTCGAGGAAGTTCGCCGGCTCGCCGCCCGCGTACTTGATAATATCCATCGTGCCCATGGCCAGGCCCGCGCCGTTGACCAGGCACGCGATATTGCCATCGAGACCGATGTAGCTCAGCCCAAACTTGCTCGCCGCCACTTCGCGCGGATCTTCTTCCGTCTCGTCGCGATAGGCGAGAATGTCCTTGTGGCGGAAGAGCGCGTTGTCATCGAAATTGAACTTCGCATCGAGCGCCAGCACCTCGCCCGCCGCCGTGGTACAGAGCGGGTTGATTTCCACCAGCGAGCAATCGGTCGCGATGAAACAGTTATAAAGCGCGTGGAAAATCTCGCACGCCGGCTTGAGCAAGGGTCCCTTGAGATCGAGGTACTCCGCCAGCTTGCGCGCCTGGTACGGCTGCAGGCCAAGGGCGGGATCGACCTTCAGGTTGAGGATCAACTCGGGCGTCTCGTGCGCCACGTCCTCGATGTTCATGCCGCCCTTGGTGCTGGCGATGATCACCGGCGCTTGCGCTTCGCGATCCATCACGATGGCGAAATAGAGTTCGCGCAGCGGGTCCTTCGACACGGCGACCATGACTTTGCTGACCAGCTTGCCTTCCGCCCCCGTCTGCGCGGTGACCAGCGTCTGCCCCAGCATTTTGCCCGCGAGGTCCTTGATTTCCTCGGCGCTCTTGACCAGCTTGACGCCGCCCTTGAACCCGTTCTTGAACGTGCCTTTGCCGCGACCGCCGGCGTGGATCTGCGCCTTAATGACGAGGTCCGTCGTCTTGAGCGAGCGCGCGACCGCCTCGGCCTCCTCGGGCGTGCTGGCGACCGCACCTTGCGGGGTGGCGACGCCAAATTTAAGCATGAGTTCTTTAGCCTGGTACTCGTGAATATTCATTGCGGGAAGGTCCTGGGGGTGAAAATTTCGATGGAAGCCGAACATGCCCGTGAATCGGGCAAATGAACAGAAGGATTTTGCCGATGAGACGCTCATAAGCCGTCGTCCACGTCTCGTGCAACGCCCTAATGTCAACGCGACCTTTTAGGCTGGGCAAACCGCAAGCGTCAATCCGACTGCCGGAAAAAATCGTTCGCCGACGGCAGAAAAAGAAATGGAATGACGAAGCCGCGCGCAACCAGCGTAATCACGTGGGGCAGGAATTTGTCCGAGAATTCCACCGTTAAACAAATGAAGAGTAGCAGAAACGTGACCGTGTAAAGCCAGCGCGCCCAATTCGCGCCATCCAGCATGTTGACCATGCACACGAACGCGATAATGGAATAGACCAGGAAGATGAAGGGCATCGCCTTGGTGGGGATGGGTCTCGCTGCTTCCACGGCTGCGGCTTCGGCATCGGCCGCCGCCTTTGCCGGGGAAACCGGGGCCGTCGGAGCCGCTGTGGGCGCGGAATCGCTGTCGGAAAGGAAGACAATCTTCAGGGATTGCAGCAGCATGATGCCCGCGTAGATGGAAAGAAAACCTACCAGGATCGAAATATACGCCGGTCGTTTGAACACCTCGGTTCTTTATCAGAACCTCTAGTAACGTCGAGCCATATCCCGTATAGTGATCCATTCGCCCATGATCGCCGACGCCCAATTAAAGAAGCCTGAACTCCTCGCCCCCGCCGGCGATTGGGAGTGCGTGCGTGCGGCCGTGGCCAATGGCGCCGACGCGGTCTACTTCGGCCTGCCCGCCTTCAATGCCCGCATGCGGGCGACCAACTTTACGCCCGACGATTTGCCGAAGCTGATGGATTTCCTTCACGACCACGGCGTGAAGGGCTACGTCGCGTTCAACGTGCTGATCTTCACCGATGAGCTCGGCGCGGCGGAGGACGAACTGGTTTTGCTCGACCGCGCGGGAGTCGATGCCGCCATCGTGCAGGACGTGGGGCTGGTCAGCCTGGCGCGGGAGCGGGTGCCGGATCTTCATATCCATGCCTCGACCCAGATGACGCTGACCTCGCCCGAGGGCGTCGCGTTTGCCAAGCGGCTCGGCGTCAAACAGGCCGTGCTGGCGCGCGAACTTTCCCTGCGCGAACTGGCCAAATTCCGCGCCACGCCCGATGCCGATGTGCCGCTGGAGGTTTTCGTCCACGGCGCCCTCTGTGTCGCCTACTCCGGCCAGTGCCTGACCAGCGAAGTGCTCGGCCAGCGCAGCGCCAATCGCGGCGAATGCGCGCAAGCCTGCCGCCTGCCCTACGAGATGATCGTCGACGGCCTGAAAAAGGACCTCGGCGACAAACGCTACCTGCTTTCTCCGCAGGACCTCGCCGCCGTCGCCGAAATCCCCGAGCTCATCCGCCTCGGCATCGCCAGCTTCAAGATCGAAGGCCGGCTCAAGACGCCCGAGTATGTCGCCGCGGTCACGCAAGTGTATCGTCGGGCCATCGATGAGGCCTACAACGCAACGACCACTACGAATCATGTGGGTGGTCCGGGCTACTTGTTGCCCGGATCGTCTCGCAGCAGCGAGACGACAGGAAGCGAGCAGT
>CAZZWT010000274.1:0-4380 GCA_964657775.1 uncultured Candidatus Methylacidiphilales bacterium
AAGATCAAGCTCATCGATGAGGCCAGCGCCAACGGCCACCTTTTTATCCAGATGGCCGGCATCGGCGTGGACGCCCAAGTGGTGGAGCAAAACAACCGGCAGGTCAAGAAGGTGCTCGGGCCGCTCAGCTACCTGCTGACCGTCACCAAGGTCGCCGCGCAAAGGCCGCCGCGATTGCGGGT
Source organism: uncultured Candidatus Methylacidiphilales bacterium (assembly GCA_964657775.1). GTDB lineage: Bacteria > Verrucomicrobiota > Verrucomicrobiia > Methylacidiphilales > UBA1321 > JABDGH01. The sequence goes on from CAZZWT010000274.1 coordinate 183, forward strand.
GACGAGCGAGGATCATCCCGCGGTGGAAGGCTCCTTCGTGCTGATCGGAAACGGCCGGCTTTATGGTGGACCCTTCGCGCTTTTCCGCGAGGCCGACATGCAGGACGGCTTGCTCGACGTCTACGTTTTCCGGCACATGAATTATCTCGCGCTCGTCCGCTATTTTCGCGGAATGCTTTTCGGCTCGCTGGCAAAGTTCTCGGACGTGACCTATTTCCAGTCGCGCAAGCTGCGCGTGGAGTCCAACCGGCACGTGCCGCTTGAGGCCGATGGCGAACTGGTCGGCCACGCGCCGGTGGAGTTCACCGTGCGGCGCAGGAAACTGCGCGTGATCGTGCCGGAATAGACCGGAATCCAAGAACATCTGCCATGTTAAGCGATCTCGATCTAAAATGCTTATGGGCCATGGCGGACAGCCCCGTGGAAGTGCCGGTAATCAGAGCTATGTTGAAAAACTTGATGGCAACGGAAACTTCAACCGGTGACATCTCGATCAGTTTATACAATCTGGTGGCAGCGCAGTTTGCATACGCGGAAGCGGTTACCGAATCGCCTGAATATCGATTCATCGAGATCGATTACACTTACGAGATGGCCCGCTTACCGACGGCGGAGAAGCCATGGCTTCCCGGTGAAAGCACAGCGTCGCGCCTCTACTTTACACTCACCCAAGCCGGGCAAGACTACCTCCAGGGCAAAACTTCGCCCTGCATGCTCGATTAAATCAGGGTCAGGACAGGAGTCTGACCCTCCAAAAGATTAAATCACTTCCGCCAGTTCAGGCACCGGCTCTTGCACCTTCGGTTTGTTGATCGCCGTCATCGCTTCCGGCTGCAGCATGCGCTTAGGCGGCGCCTGCAAATCCCAGACGATGCCGAATTTCTCCAACGTCAGCAGGATGTAATAGGTCATGTCGATCTCGTACCAGAAGAAGCCCTGGCGCGCGGAGAGCGGATAGTGGTGGTGGTTGTTGTGCCAGCCCTCGCCCATGGTGAGGATCGCGAGCCAGATGCTGTTCTTGCTCTCCTCGCCCGTCTCGTACCGGCGCTTGCCGAACATGTGGCAGAGCGAGTTGATGGCAAACGTGGTGTGATAGAGGATGACCGTGCTCCAGAAGAAGCCGACGACGAGGCCCATCATGGCGTTGTGAAACCAGAAATGGCCGACGAAAAAGGCGAACGTGCCGGCCGCGATCGGCGGGATGAAAATGTATTTGTCCAGCCAGACGAGCTCCGGATACTTGTAGAGATCGCGGACGGAATTGGGGTCGTACTCTTCGTATTCCTTGGAAAGAACCCAGCCGACGTGCGACCAGTAAAAGCCTTCCAGCTTGGCGGAATGGAGATCGTTATCGGTGTCGGAATGCTTGTGGTGGTGGCGGTGATGCGCGGCCCACCAGAGAGCGCCTTTTTGCGCCGCGGCCCCACCTAGAAAGGCGAGGCAGAATTGGAAAAAGCGGCTTGTCTTGTAGCTGCGGTGGGAGAAATAGCGGTGGAACGCGCCGGTGATGCCGAACTTGCGCGTGACGAACATGAAGAGACAAAGGACGGCGGCCTGCCAGTTAATGCCTGTCCAAAAAACCGCAAAGCACGCGACATGCAGGAGGAGAAAAAGCACACCGGGGAAGGAAATATTGATGGCACGACTCATAAGTTTTAATAATACTCCGGAAGCCGGATATGACACAATCTAAAAAGGGGGTAAGGACCGTGTGTTACCTCTCACTTTAGGCCCTAAATAATCGTGTTTATTGGCACTAGACTTCGGTATTTGCGTTTGGCCTCCCGGACAATTCGTGCATGTTGTCGAGTCATGCGCATGCTGCTTTTTCTGCTTTCCAGTTGCCTGCTCGGTCCCGCCGCGACTTGGGCGCAGGTCGCGCCCGCGCCGAAGCATCTGGAAATCACCGGTAGCCAGCGCCTGCGCATCACTTACGAATCGACCTTTACCTGGCCCGGCGGCAGCAATCACCTCGCGGTGATGGACCTACCCATCCCGCCCGATACCGGCGGCCAGCATATCGAGAGCTTCACTTCCTCACTGCACGGCACGGTGACGTCCGATGCGAACGGCCACAAGATTTTGGTCGCAACGATCCACCACGGCAGCGGCGAGGAGCGGCGCGTGCACTGGGTGGTGCAGGTCACGGGCACATTTCAGACGCGGCAGTTGGTCGATGGGGCGCCTATCGCAACGGCGAAGCCAATCCCCTCCCCCGCGGCGGGAGATTTTCTTGCCTCGACCGAATCGATCAACTGGAAGGAGGGCGAGTTTCAAGACTGGCTCGATTCCACGGGCCTGCGCCGCAAATCCGGCGAAGCGGCAGGCGATTTTGGCCAGCGCGTCTACGCTTACTTGCGCGAACACGGGCGTTACGAATATCCGCCGGTAAGCAAGTGGATCGCCTCCGCCTGTGCGCAGGGGTTGCGCACCGATTGCGGCGGATTCTCGCTCGTCTTCGCCGCCACGTGCCGGGCGAATCACATCCCGGCGCGGCTTCTCGTCGGGCAATGCTTCAAGGCGCGTCGCGCTTCCGATGGCACGGTGGGGTTGACCGATGGCCGAATGGCGCATGTCATCGCGGAGTTCTTCGACCCTAAGATCGGCTGGATTCCCGAGGACATTTCCTCGACGTTCCTGCACACGCCGGGCTTTGCCGACTACAATTTCTTCGGTCGCGATCCGGGCTACTTCTTCGCCTGGCACACCGACACCGATTTCCATTTCGACACGCCGCGCAAAGCCGACGCGCATGTGCAGTGGATTCAGAATCCCAACCTCTGGTTCAGCGAGGATGCCGACGATGCGAACGACACAGTCTCGCATCATTGGGATGTGGAAAAACTTTAGACGACGCCCGCCTTTTCGATCGCACGAAGAACATCCTGCGCTTGCTGCGTGGTGGAAGGATTCAAGTCGCGCCAGACCACGCGGCCATTCCGGATCAGGAACGTCTCGCGATGGGTCATGCCCAGCAAAAGACGCACGCCAAAGGCCCGCGCCACCGCGTGCTCGGTGTCGGCCAGGAGCGTAAACGGCAATCGATACTTTTCCTTAAAGCGGAGCTGCGCCTCCGGCCCGTCCGAACTGACGCCGAGTACGCGCACGCCGCACGACTGCAATTGCGCGAAGTCGTTGCGGATGCTGCAAGCCTGCGCGGTGCAGCCGGGCGTATCGGCCTTCGGGTAAAAATAGACGAGCGTGAAGCCGTCATCATACGCATCGGCCAGCTGCACGACAGCGCCGGTCTCATCGCGCACCTCGATGTCGGGCGCGGCGTCGCCGATATCCAGCGGCTTGCGCCCATTCGTGATCCCGATCCATTCCAGCCAATTCATCTGCGAAGCGTAATGCAGTTCCGAGCGGGCGCAAAAGAAAGATGGTTTATCGCCGCGCCGCCTTTTATCCTCACCCGTTGCCTGCCATGCCATCGTCCCTCACCCCGCCCGATCCGGAGACGCAGGACCGCGCGCTTGCGGAGTTCCTGCAGCAGATGGAGCAGGGCCGCGGTGTCTCGCCGAACACGATCCGGAATTACCGCCAGGCGCTGCTCGAATTCAAGGCGACTGTGCCGGACAAATCGTGGTGGGAGTTGAAGCCCGCCGATTTCAAGGCGTACCTCTACAAGCTGGCGCGCGCGCAACAATTGGGGCCGAGTTCCGTGCGCCTCCGCTTCGCCGCGCTGCGCACGTTCTACAAACTCGCCGTGCGCGAAGGCCGGGTGAAGCTGAATCCTGTTTCCGATCTTACCCTGCCGAAGCTGCCGAAGCGGCTGCCTGTTTTTTTGAATCAACAGCAGATCCTCGCGCTGCTCGATGCGCCTCGTCTCTTATGGGAACGCGAAGAAAAACGGCTCGCCGCGACCACGCGGAAGAAGGACAAGCGCGGCGCGAAAAACTGGCAGATGCTGCGCGACGTCGCGTGGCTGGAACTTTTCTACAGCGCCGGCCTGCGCCTGGAAGAACTGGTGCAGGTGAGTCGCCGGAATCTCGATCTTCACCAAGGCACGGTGCGCGTGATCGGCAAGGGCCGGAAGGAACGCCTCTGCCCGCTCGGCGAGCCGACGGTGAAGGCGCTGGAGGATTATCTCGACGCCTGCCCGTTCGACGGCGAGTCGCTCTTCGTTTCCGCCAGGGGCCGGCAACTCACCGGCCGCGCGGTGCAGCTCGCGCTCAAGCGTTATCTCGCCGCCGCCGGG
>CAZZWT010000275.1:0-4379 GCA_964657775.1 uncultured Candidatus Methylacidiphilales bacterium
CGCGGCACCACCGCCCGCTCGCGCGTGATGAATCTGCGCAACGCCGGCGCAAAGGAAGTGCACATCCGCATTTCGTGTCCGCCCCATCGCTTTCCCTGTCACTACGGCATCGATTTCCCCGATCCCAAGGACCTGATCGCGAACCAGCTTTCGCTCCAGGAAATCACCAAGTATCTCCAGGCCGATTCGCTCGGCTACCTCGACGAGGCCGGCATGGTTCGCGCCACGGGCCGGGGCGAAAACAAATTCTGCATGGCCTGCTTCAACCAGAAGTATCCCGTCGCGGTCAACCCCGAGCTCGATAAACTCGTCTTCGAACGCCGCCGCGCCCGCGCCGATTCCCTCGTCTTCGGCGAGGATATCTCGCCGCGTCTCTTTAACGGGAATGGGAGTGGGGCGAACGGGAGGGGCTAAGCGTTGTTATGACGGCGGATCAACTCCATCGAGCTGTCCCGCTGATAGAAACTCCTGATCCGAGCAGTATTGTCAGTACTTGCGATTTCTTGCTGTCGCAAGCACTCAAGTATGATCGTGCGCTTCTGCACGCTCAAGCACAGGAGGTCCCTCCCGAGCGAAGTGTTCCATGGCTGATCGACGAACGCACCGATCGGCCAATGGCGGTTACGAATAATGTAGTATACCTGTCCCATCCTGCGGGCCCTTTCCCCTTCCGTTCTCTCCTGGCTCGATTCGGTGCCAGCTACATGCCGGAAGGGTGTCTCTACGGCGGCTTCGCGCGGGGCACTCTGCTTCACGAACAAATGAATTTCGGATACACCATTGTAATGTCAAACGATGGCCGGTCCGATTTTTGGATTCGGATTTATACTTGGAAGATGAAAGACGTCGTTCCGACTTTTTCCTGAAAACTCAGTCTAAGCATATTCCGTGTCCCTGCGCTTTCGTGTGAGCCCCCTGCTTGCATCACGCCGCCATCGGCTCCGGCAGCGGCTTCCAGTCGGGTACGAGGCGGGGCTGGGCATTGAGGCCGTCGAGGAAGTGGATCGCGATTTTGCGCGCGCGGAGAATGAACTCGCCCCAAGTGAAGCCGAGCGTGCGCAGGCAGGAACCGTGGTCGAGCCACGCGGCGCGCAGGGCGGTTAACAGGAGCACCTGGAATTGCAGCGACCACGCGGTGCGTTCGAGCGGCAGGTAGGAGCGCCACCGCACGCGCAGGCGATCGAGGTGAAACGCCACATGCCCCGCCTCGTCATGCAGCATCAGCCCGATCGCGGCGGCGATGACCGGGTCGCCGCAACCTTCCTTCACCAACTCGTAGTAGGCCGTGCCGACCATCTCGGCCGTGAGCAGCATCTGGATTTCAAAACGAAAGCCGCCCGCGCGTCGCGCGACCTTGAAGAGCCGGTGCGTCCAGTGCCGATGCACCAACTGCCCGCCGAGCCGCTGGACCATGCAGGCCAGGAGCCGTGCGTGCTCCTGCTCCTCCTTCACGTAGAGATCGAGCGCCATGAGGTCATCCGCATCGCTCGACTCCCGCGAGGCTTCCTTCAACAAAAACGTCCCGCCGCCCGTCTCGCCGAGCTGGAAGTGGGAGAGCGAGGTGCCCAACTCCCGCCGTGTTTCCACGGGCAGAATGCAGGGCGAGTTCCACTCGGGTTCAAGACGGTTGCGACGGTTGATTTCGTAGTATTTGCGCCAGGATGAAGAGTTCATGCTTTTTAGGACAAAGTTAGAGGTTGGGTCGTGGTTTTCTGAGGTGTGGATCTGATAGAAGAACATGCTACGCGTTTGAAGCTTTGTCAAACAAAGTATAACGCGAAATAGGTGAAGACTGCTGCGAAAGTCCAAAATTTAGCGGTCAGTCATCCTTCGGCTTCGCTCAGGATGACCGGGATTTTGCGCGGGAGGCGCGCGAGTTCCCTCCCGTCCGTTGCTGAAGGATTCGACGGACGGCAGGGACTGTCGTCCCTACCCGTGAATCTGCGGCAGAGACTGCCGCTATAACGGAATCGAAATTTGACGGCTTTCGGCAAACTCCTGCATATCGTCCGGTACCGGTGCGGTGAAATGCAGCTCCTCGCCGTTCCAGGTAAACCGCAACTCATTCGCATGCAGCGCGTGGCGCTTCAACCCGAGGACGCGTTGATGCTCCTCCGTCCATCCCTCCGCGATGAACTTGAGATAGAGGTTCGCGTCCGGCCCGTAAATCTTGTCGCCGATCACCGGATGCCCGATGTGCGCGAGGTGCACGCGCAGTTGGTGCAGGCGACCGGTGTGCGCTTCCAGACGCAAGAGCGACATCACATCCGTTGCGGCCATGCGCCAATAGGCGGAGCGCGCCTCGGCGGTTTTTCGCCCCTGCGGATCGCCGGGCGGGATCACCCCCATGCGCAGCCAAATCGGATTTTCCGGCGAAATGCCGAGCCGACCGATCGGCGCATCGATTTCCCCATGCTCCGGCTCGATCCGACCCGTGACCAGCGCGAGGTAATACTTATGGATCTCCCGTCGCATCGTCATTTGCCCCAGCTTGGAGGCGGCCTCCGGCGAGCGTGCGGCCAGGATTGTTCCGCTCGTCTCGCGGTCAAGCCGGTTTACCAGCGCGACGAATTCGCCCGGTAATTTATCCTGCAACCACCCGAGCAGCGTCGGCTTGCCATCGGGCCGCGTCGGGTGCGAGAGCAGATGCGGCGGCTTCGCCACGACGAGAAAGTCGGTGTGCATGGCAATGATCTGCGGCTCGGAAAACATGGTGGCCTAACATCATCCCGTAGGGACAAGGAAGGGCCAATCTATTTGCGAACCGACAAACGAATTAGGCCCGGCGGCGGACTTGGAAGCGTGTTTGAGCTTTAGCAAAATTCGTCTAAGCTCTCCATGTGAACGAACCCATCGCTGCAGTCATTGTGGGCCTTTTGCTCAGCCTTTCCGCGGGCGTGCGCGTCACGCTGCCACTGCTCGCGGTCAACCTTCTCGCGTTTGATCACCTCATCACCTTGCCGGGAAATGTAGCGTGGCTCGGCACGGAGCCGACCCTCATCATTCTCGCCGTGGCCTGCGCGGCGGAGACGCTCATCCATTTCCTTCCGGCGGCGGGCACGTTCCTGAAGGCAATCGCCACGCCGCTCGCGTTTGCCGCGGGTACGCTGCTGATGGCCGTGCCGCTGGGCGACAAGAACCCGCTTTATCAATGGACGCTCGCGGCCTTCATCGGCGGCGGCGTAGCGACGCTCACGCATCTTGGCGTCACTGGCGCGCGCGTGGTAGCGTCACCGGCCAACGCGGCGTCGCTCGGCGTGTTCGGTATTTTCTGGAACATCGCGGAGGTCCTCGCCTCCCTCGTCTTTGCGGCGCTCAGCATTCTCGCGATTTTCGCGGGTGGAATCGTCGGCGCGATCGTCCTCGGTGCGCTGGTCATCTTCCTCATGATGTGTGGCGCGAAGCTGGTCAGCCAATGGACCAAGTCGCCGCCGGTCTCGACCACGTCCACGTCTTCGTAGCGCATGAGCGACGTGATCCACTACGGCGCCATCTGGCTCGCGCAGGTGCGCTATACCGTCATGCGCGAGTTGATGTTCAAGGCCAACTTCATCCTTTGGGTCATCGTCGATCTCTGCTGGTTCGGCATCAACCTCGCTTTTGTCCAATTCCTCTATTTACAGGTCAACCTCATCGCCGGCTGGAGCAAGTGGGAGATGATTCTGCTCGTCACCACCAACATGCTGGTGCAGCAAATTTTCCAGATGCTGCTGATGACGAACCTCAACAAGCTGCCGGAATTAATCCGCACCGGCCGGCTCGATTTCTTCCTTGCGCAACCGGCCTCGGCCCAATTCCTCATCAGCACGCGCCTGTTCGAGCTCGGCTCCGTCGTCAACGTGCTCGTGGTGGGGGCAGTCTGCATCATCTCCATCGCGCAATTGAACTGGAGCTTTAGCCTCGCCGGCCTCGTCATCTACCCGCTGCTCGTGGTGTTCGGTGTGCTCATTCACTACTCGATCCTGCTCATGCTCATGTCGCTCGCGTTTTGGATGACGCGTGCGCAGGGGTTCATCAACGCCTACTACAGCACGTTTCAAATCGCGCGCCTGCCGAGACAGGCTTTTCACGGCGTGACGCGCGCGATTTTTACCTGGGGCCTGCCGCTGCTGCTCATCGCCAATGTGCCCGCAAGCACGCTGCTGCATGGTTGGAATTTTACCGACATGGCGGGCATGGCCGGCATCACCGCGATTTTGGTGGCGCTCAGCACCACGGTTTTTCAGGCGGGGTTACGAAGGTACGGCAGCGCGTCGTCCTAAAGGGTAGCCGGCGCAGGCCCTTGCGCCGGAAGCGTCCCGTCTGCGGGACGCCCGGGCTTCCGATGGTGAACCTGAGTGTTATTTTGACGCGAGAGCCCAGGTCGTCGCGCGTCCTCG
>CAZZWT010000276.1:0-4368 GCA_964657775.1 uncultured Candidatus Methylacidiphilales bacterium
CAAGGTCGAGCGCGCCGGCGTGGGCGATCGTTACGTGCTGGAGAAGATGCTCGCGGGCGGGTTCAACCTGGGTGGCGAGCAATCGGGCCATGTCATTTTGCTCGATCACAACACGACGGGCGATGGCCTGGTCACCGCGCTGGAGTTGCTGCGCATCATGAAATCGACCGGCCTGCCGCTGAGCGAACTGCGCAAGGGGATGCAAAAGTATCCGCAGTTGCTGGTCAACGTGAAGGTGCGCGAGCGCGTGCCGCTGGAGAAAGTGCCCGAGATCACCGATGTGGTGCAGGCGGTGGAGAAGGAACTCGGTGCCGAGGGGCGCGTGCTGCTCCGCTACTCCGGCACGGAGCCGAAAATCCGCCTGCTGGTGGAGACGCGGGAGGAAGCGCTGCTGCAGCCGACCGCGGACCGGATTTTGGCGCCGATCCGGAAGCACCTGGCGGCGTAGGATCGCTCAAGGGTCTTCGCTTAGTTCAGGCGGTCGCGGGCTGCCTGTAATTTGACACTTTTCTTTTCGAGTTCCTGCCACGTCTTCGGGCACTCTTTGATCGACTTCCACAGATTGAGAAAGTTCACATCGGGGATGTGCCTGCTGTCGCGGATCGATTTCACTAAGGAAAGTGGTGCATTTCTTTTGCCAAGTTCGAACTTATTCAAGTGGCGATGTGTCCAAGCCAGGAAAGCGATCGAAGCCTAATGCTCGATCGTTCGCGGCTTCAGGAAATGCATCGCGTAGAGCAGCAGGGCGGCCGCGGCGTAAATGAACGCGAAGTCGGCGCGCGAAGGTAGGGGGCCTCCAAGGCCGGACCAGCCAAAGAGGGAAAGGTCGGGCGCATAGCCGCCGAAGGGCGTGAAGACGAAGCCGTGGATGACGCCGGAGGCGGAAAAGAGCGAGGCGATGGCGCACCAGATCGCCGCGGCGCGCCAGCGGCGGTCGATGACGTTGGCCACGATGGCGCTGAAGAAAATCGAAATGAGGATGAAGCCCTGCGCCAGTGCGAGCATGCCGGTGAAGTAGATTTCGGGCGGCAGCGCGGCGGCGACCTGCTCGAAGGAGAAGTTGGGCGCGGCGTGCTCCAGCACGTCCTGAATCAGGAGCACGCCCCATGCGGCGAGGGAGGGGATGAAGCCGATGGCGACGGCGGGCGCGTGTTCTTTCGGCACCTCTTGAAAGGCCTGCGCGGCGATGATCAGGCCGATCCAAAGCAGGATGCCGAGCGTCGTTTCGATCGGCATGAACCAGAGGACGAACGGCATCGTGCCGGTGAGGCAGATCAGGGTGATGGCCACGGCGTTGAGCACCGAGTAGCCGCTGCGCGCGCCCATCGCTTTCCAGCCGGGATGGCCGATGTAGATGGTCGGCGCGAAGGGATTGCCGAAGAAGACGCCAGCGACCGCGCTGATGCCGTTGGCCAGGAGCGAGGAGCGCGTGTCGAATTTGTCGCCGGCCGCCTCGGCGCTCTCGAGGTTCTGCATGGAGCCGATGACATTAAGCAGCGCCATGGGAATGAAGACGGGCGCGAAGGCCCAGACGCGGTGATCGGTCAGTAGCGAGACGATTTCGCCGACGATGGGCAGCGGGACGTAGAAGGTGAGGTGCTCGGGCGGCCACGCGGGCAGGGGCGACATCTGCAGGCTGCGCAGCAGCCACGCGCTGGCGATGCCGACCACGACGGCGATGAAGCCGGTGGGCAAGCCGAGCGGCCAGCGTACGCGGCCGGCATAACCGATGAGCACAAGGAGCGCCGGGAAAAAAGCGACAAGCGGCGAGGCAAAAATCTGGAAGATGAAGCCCATCGAGATGAAGGTGATGCCGACGCCGGCCAGCGCGGAGAGGAGCGCGGCGCGCGGGGTGTGGCGCCGGATCCAACCACCAACGAACGACGCCGCGATTTCCACGATGCCGCCAAGCAGCCCTGCCGCGAGCGAGACCCGCCAGGCGAGGTCGGCGTCCTTGGTCTCACGATAAACCGGGCCGAGAATCAGGAAGATGAAGGCGAAAAGGCTGACCGTATTGACGCCGAAAGGCAGCGCGGTGACCGGCTTCCCCGTGCGGGCGGAGAGGCGGCGCGCCTGCCACGCGTAGAAAAGATTGCCCGCGACGAGAGAGATGGCGATGCCAGGCAGGATGCGGCCAACGACCAGCGACTCGGGCAGACCCGCGAACTTTGGGCAGAATCCGACCACGACAATGAGTTGGCACAGGTTATCGACGAAGAGGCCGAAGAAGCCGTCGATGTCGTTGGGGACAAACCAGCGCTGCAGCAGGGTTTTCGTGGTGGACTCAGCGGGTGCGGCCATAAAAGATCCCGTTCTGCATAGCGGGCGCGGTGCGTCTGGTCGAGGTGATTTCCAAGGCTGCCACCGACAAACGAAGTTGTCCTTTGCCGGCAAACTTCCTAGAATCTCCGGCTATGGCACTCTCGAAGCAGGACCAGCAGTTTTACGAGGACAAGCTCAGCTACAAGTCGATCGGCTATCTCTTTGGCGCGACCTGCCTGGTCGGGACGGTGATGTTTCCCACCGTTAGCTACTTCTCCATCGGGGCGCCCATGACGGCTAACGTCGTCTACGATCTGGCGATCGAGGGTTTCCTCTTGGGCAGCGTGGTAGCCTTTGTCATGTACATGGCCTTCAAGTTTCTGCTGGCGATGGGATGGCTTCCTGCCCGTCACTAAGGTTTTGCTTCAGTGTTTTGACCGTGGTGAAACACAGGCTGTCTTTCACGGTTCTCGTCAAAAGTGTAATTGTGTATTTGCCCTGTCAGGAAATGGACAGGGACACAAACCAAGTACAAAAATCAGATGCTTAGGGATCGAAAATGGCGTTGAAATGTCCCGCGAGAAGATTACAAATCTGTAATTTAACCAAATCCCGTACGGAATTTGCATCCCTCTGTTAACGGGCAAAACTGGGCATTTTGTAGCCTTTGTGTACATGTAATCAGGCAGTTTTTGCCCTAGTGTCAGTCCTGTGACGATCCAACGCCTTAGAACTGACGCTGTTAAGTATTTCTATTACTACGCCAATAATAAAAATTAGTGCAATTAGGTTTTCACGCAAAACCTGATAATAAACTCGAATCAGGCAGTTTCATCCGTAAGGTCTTCAGACAATTGTTCGAGGCTTTGACCGGTTAGGCACGGTGGTTGCGTAGGAACGCCGAAGTCAAAAGTCCAATCTATGATTAGCCAACGCACCTCGGGTCTGTACCATTTAGTCGTCCTTGTACAATGCTTGTTAATAAGCATCCTGTACTGGTCGCTCGTGACCGCGTTTTATACCTACCACACCCATTTTTCACTGGAAGGCTACCGGGTGTACGCCATTCCCTATGCCTTTGCTCTCATTGGGCTTCTTGCCGCCGCGGCTCTGCGCACCGACGCGCTGGCCAGCCTGCTGCGCAAGGACATCTCCGCCATCCACCGGGAATCGTTCCGGCAGATTCGCTACGTCATGGCGCTGCTTTTCGTTTATTTCCTCACGGCGCAGCAGCCGCTCCTCGGCTCGCGCTTCGTGGTCGGTTTCTTCGCGCTCTCTTATCTTTTGCTGCTCCTGACCCACTGGCGCCTGCCGGCCTTGATTACCAAGTATGCCTTCAGCGGGTCCCGCGTGGAGCGCACGCTGATCGTCGGCACCCCCGAAAAAGTGGCTGAACTCGGCCTCTACCTTGCGCACAAGGAAGAGATCGGCATCAAGACGATCGGCATCGTATGCGATGGCGTGGCCCGCGGCGTGTATGGCAAGTACCGCGCGCTGGGCGAGCTCTCCGACCTCAAGCCGCTGGTCAAAATGCACGCCATCACACAGGTGATCGTGGCCGAGTTCCCCACCTTCAAAAATCAGCTCCAGTATATTACCGACATCTGCCAGGCCAACGGCGTGCGCCTGCTCGTGGTCAATACGCTGCCCTCCATGTTCGTGCACAAGGTCTCGATGTTTGCCGATGATGGCCTGAACTTCATCGGTCTGCGCGAAGAGCCGATGGAGAATCCCTACCATCGCTTGCTCAAGCGGACGCTCGACCTCGCTGTGGCGATTCCCGTCGTGTTCCTGATCCTCCCGATTCTCTCCATCATCGTCGCGCTCATCCACGCCATCCAGTCGCCCGGTCCGCTCTTCTTTGTGCAGACCCGCGCCGGTTTGCAAAACAAGACGTTCCGCTGCTTCAAATTCCGGACGATGCACGCGCGCAACCATGACACCACCGTGCAGGCCAAGGTCAACGACTCGCGCATCTTCCCGATCGCCCACTGGATGCGCAAGCTGAGCATCGACGAGATGCCGCAGTTCCTCAACGTGCTCCTGAACGACATGAGCGTCGTCGGGCCGCGTCCGCACTTGGTCGAGCACAACGACAAGTTTGCC
>CAZZWT010000277.1:0-4356 GCA_964657775.1 uncultured Candidatus Methylacidiphilales bacterium
ACCAGCTCCTCCACGGTGACGCAGACGGGCGGCACGATTGACATCGATGGCCACGCCCAAACGCTGCAGAACTTCTCCAGCACGGGGGGCACGATCACGAACACGGGCGCCTTGTCGACGATCACGTTCGATATTCCGGCGGATCCGGTCAACAACAGCAACATCACGGGTAACGTGGCGGTCAACAAGACGGGTGCGGGCCTGCTGGCGCTGACCGGCAATAACACCTACACGGGTGGCACGACGATCACGGCGGGCACGCTTGAGGCGGGCAGCGCGACGGCCTTCGGCGTGGGTAACGTCGCCAACAACGGCGGTACGCTCGGGGCGTACGGCGCGCAGCACAGCATCAACGTTACCGGCAACTACACGCAGGCCGCGGGTGGCACGCTGTTCATCAACCTGAACGTTGCAGCGCAAAATTCTCCCAGTAACGACATTCTAAATGTCACTGGGACGGCGACGTTGCATGGCAATCTCGAGGTGCACTTCGGTTTCCTGCCGACCAAAGGCGAGTTGTTCGATGTTGTGAATGCTGCAGGTGGCATTACGCCTGATCCATTGGATCCGGGATTTATGCAGCCCATTGCCGTGAATCAACCAGGTGTCCATATTGCCGGCGAGCTAACTAACGCAGACGGCAAATTGACCATCGACGTCACTCAGGCGCAGTTGCAGCTTGCGGCGAGTCTAGGAAGCTATTATACGCCGAACCGCGCTGCAATTCTCACGGCCCTTGGCGATCCGTCACTGGCCGCGAACGACCCCACGCTGTTCAATATCCTCGCGACCCTGGTCACAAGCCAGAGCGCGGCAGCACTGCCGGCCTCACTGGCTGACACCGCCGATCAGTTCAACCCGGCGAAGTTCGGTAACTTTGTCCAGAGCACCATTGTGAACAACGCTGTGTTCAACACGCAGGAACTCGACAGCTACTGGGAAAGCCAGCGCTCCGAGCACGGCGACTTCCTCACCAGCAACGCCAAGCTCGATTCGTCAGGCCTGACCGTGGCGAATCCTTCGATGGATCCCGCGCTGGCCCAGATCGGCACGCGCCTGCTGGCTTGGAGCCCGGCCTCGATCGGCCACGGCATGCTGAGCGACTCGACCGCGCCCGTTCTCGGCGGTGTCGACTCAAAGGCCATGCAGCCGGCCAACGAATCGCTCTCGAGCAATAACTTCAGCGCGTTCGTGGTCGGTAACGTCATCCTTGCGCAGAACTTCTCGCAGAGCGACGTGGCCCATTCCGACACGACGACGGGCGGGATGCAGTTGGGCGTCGATTACCGCGTGACGCCGCACCTACGCGCCGGTGCGCTCTTCGGTTACAACCACACCGACGGCACGCTCGATACCAACCTGAGCAAGGCGACGATCGACACCTACGCGCCGGGCGCTTACGTCAGCTTCGCCGATAACGGCTGGTATGCGAACGGCGTCGCGAGCTACGGATTCAACAGCTACACCGAGGATCGCCACATGTCGCTTCTGGGCGCCTCCGCGGTGGCCCACGGCGCGCCGAGCGGCGATCAAATCACGGCCAACATCGATGGTGGGTATGACTTCCACGCCAACAAGCTGACCTATGGTCCGCTGGCCGGGCTGCAGTATACCCATCTCAGCGTCGACTCCTACAACGAGGATGGCGCGGAGGCCTTGGGCTCGAACCTCGCGGTCGGCAGCCAGAGCGGCGATTCGCTCCGGAGCCGCCTCGGTGGCCATGTTAGCTATGCCTTCCAGACGGGCCGCGTGCTCCTTACGCCCCACCTCGATGTGAGCTGGCAGCATGAGTTTATGGACCAGGCGGAAGGCATCACCGCCGGTGTGGCGGGCGTTCCGTTCACGGTTACGACCCAGCGTCCGAGCCGCGATTCCGCGCTGATCGATGGTGGCGTCAACGCCGATCTCAACGGCACGGTCTCGGTCTTCGGTGACTACCTCATTCAAGCCGGCCAGAGCAATTACTTTGGCCAATCGGTGCAGGCTGGCGTCAAGATCGGGTTCTAATCGGAACCCGAGCGGTTGTCCCATTCTTGCGGCGCAGGAATGGGCGCCAAAATCGGCGGATTTTTCGCCTGTTTTTCTTGCCTGTAAAAGGGTGGTTGATACGGTGCTTGGCGCTGGAGCCGGTCCGTATTTCCAAGAGGATCAGAAACCATGATTTTACGCCCTAATTGGCTCGTTTTTGGGATCGCAGTGGCGCTTGCCATGGTCGGACCCGATCGAGGCGCGGCAGCGACCCTGACAGTCGCCGATGTCACCCAGATCATCCAGCAGGCCGTCAAGGCCGTGCCTCCGGGCCTCAACGCCGTCATCGCCGTCTCGGACCGTGAGGGCTTTATCCTCGGCGTCTATGGCGTCAACGGCGCGCCCAGCCTGGGTAGCACCGGCTTGGCGGAAGTCAACGCGATCGACAAGGCAGGCACGGCGGCTTACCTCAGCAGTAACGGCGAGGCGTTCACGTCACGCACGGCCGGCTTCATCATCCAGCCCCATTTTCCGCCAGGCATTATGAATACCGGTACGGGGCCGCTCACTGGCGTCGGTCTCTCCAGCCTTCCCTTCTCGCCCATCAACCATTTCCGCAATCCGAACCCCGCGCTGCAAGGGCAGGGTATTCTCAACACCAGCCTCAGCGGGAATCCCGGCGGCGTGCCGCTTTACAAGGGCGGCGTACTCGTCGGCGGCGTGGGCGTCGACAGCAATACGATTCTCTCGGCCTTGGTCTATGATGCCAACTCGAACGTGGATGAGAACATCGCGGTCGAGGCGCAGACCGGCTATTCGCCGCCCTCCGGCATTCTTGCCACGCAGGTTTTGATTAATGGATTGCGCCTGCCTTACACCAGCTTCAGCGGCAACGTCGTGCCACCGTTCGCGCCGCTGGTGGCGGGTAATTTCGATCCCGCTTTCCCGATTACGGCCTCGCCCGGCGCACCGTTCCAGGCCGGGTTGATGCCTTACAACACGAATCCTGCAACGCAGACCGCGATCCCCGTCACGCCCGTGCCCGCGCCGTTGAACACCATCGCCGGCGGTGAAGTGCGCGACCCGATCATTGACAGTCCGTTGTTGGCCTCGCCCGTCGCGGGCCAGCTCCGCCTTAATCACGCGGAAGTCGCGCAGATTCTTTACCAAGGCGCCATGCGCGCATTCGAAACGCGCGGGGCGATTCGTACACCGATCGGCCCGGCGGAAGTCTTCATCGTGGTCATCGATTATTACGCTACCGACGGCGCCGGCGCGCCCGTGGCACCGGGACCTCCCACCGGCGTCCCTCCGGCCACGCCTTATCCTTTCCCCCGCCCGCAGGTGCTCGGCTCCTTTCGCACACTTGATGCGACGCTTTTCAGCTACGACGTTGCCGCGCAAAAGGCCCGTACAGCGCTCTTCTTTTCCAACAACGCGATGGCGCTCTCCGCGCGCGGCGTCGGCTTCCTCGCGCAGGGTACTTATCCGCCCGGAATCGACGGCACCGCCTACGGTCCCTACGGCCCGCCCACCTATGGTCCCTCCAATCCCAACTTCCTGCCTGTGCCGTCGGCGGCAAATCCGCTCTTCTTCGGGCCTTTCGGAATCCAAACTGCCGTGTCGGTCAACCCGAACAGCGCAGCGGCCATCCCGTTGACGCCGATCAATCCGTTTCTGCCCAACGGCATCACCGTGTTTCCCGGTGGCTTTCCGCTTTATCGCAACGGCGTGTTGATCGGCGCGGTCGGCGTCTCGGGCGATGGCGTGGACCAGGACGACATCATCGGCGCGTCGGCCACGGTCGGTTTTGAGGCGCCCAACCAGATTCGCTCCGATGAATTCTCCTTCCGCGGGGCGCGCCTGCCCTATGCGAAATTCCCGCAGAATTCGTCGCTCTAGTTCGTTGCGCGAGGATACCTGATGCCCACCGGAACCAACTCCAGTCCCCTGCGCCGCTACTGGAGGCCGGTCTTCCGTTTCCTCAGCTCGCTCAAGCTCGCCGTCATCCTGCTGCTGGTCCTGATTGTCGCCACCGCCATCGGTACGATCTACGAATCGCGCTTCGATGCCAAAGTCGCGCGCGCCTATATCTACGAAGCGCCCTGGTTCAACCTCTGGTTGATCCTGCTCGGCGTGAATTTGGCCTTTGCCGCGTTATCGCGTTATCCGTGGAAAAAACACCACGCCGGTTTTGTCATCACGCACGCGGGCATCATCACGCTGCTTATCGGCGCAGTGGTGGGGCGCGTCTGGGGCATTGAGGGAACGATGACCATTTTCGTCGGTCACGAGCCCAGCAACCGGCTCGTCATTGATACGCAGGAAGTGCGCATCCAGAACGGTGACCACACCGATACATTTCCGGTGGCGATCCAGCATCGTCGC
>CAZZWT010000278.1:0-4336 GCA_964657775.1 uncultured Candidatus Methylacidiphilales bacterium
AGCGGGACAAGGGTGGCTTTGTTAAAAGCTGGCGACGGATTCCGGGGTGGTTTCCTAGATTTGCTAAATTTCCGATCTTTTTAGCAAATATTAGAAACGCAGCAAACGGTGGTATACCGCAGCTTCCGCAATTGCTGCAAAATGGGGGCATGAAAAATCAGCCTATCAATTTACAACCGGGCGATTGCCTTGATTCGGCCTACCCGATCGGGATCAACCGGCGCTCGCTGTTTGGCGGCGAACCTTATCGGTCGGCGTATCCCAACACGGCGCACACGCCTGACACGCTTATTTTTTTCTCCCACCTTTTTCTGTTAAACCGGCAGGCGGGGCGTAAACTGCGATTCTTATGACTCACACCAAGCTATTTGCTCCCGGGCCCGTGGAAGTTTCCGAAAAAACGATGCGCGCGTTTTCGCGGCCGATGATCGGGCACCGCTCGAAGTCGTTTCAGGAGCTGAACGCCGCCATCCAGCCCGGCCTGCAGCAGCTTTTCTACACGAAGCAGCCCGTGTTCGTCAGCACCAGCTCCGCCTGGGGCGTGATGGAAGGCGCGCTGCGCAATCTCGTTGCCAAGAAAGTGCTGAGCTGCATGAGCGGCGCGTTTTCCGACAAGTGGTTCGACGTGGCCAAGAAGTGCGGCAAGCAGGCCGACGCGCTCCAGGTCGAGTGGGGCCAGCCGATCCTCGCCGCTGATATCGAGGCGAAGCTGGCCACGGGCGAGTTCGATGCGGTGACGCTGATCCATAACGAGACGAGCACCGGCACGCTGAACCCGCTGTGGGAAATCGCGGCGGTGATGAAGAAATTCCCGGATGTGCTGTTCATCGTCGATGTCGTGTCGTCGTTCACCACGATGAAGATTCCGTTCGACGAGCTGGGCATCGACGTGATGCTGGCCGGAACGCAGAAGGCGCTGGCGCTCCCGGCGGGCGCGGCGGTTTTCACTGTGTCGGAGAAGGCCTACGCGAAGGCGGCGACGATCAAGGACCGCGGCTACTACTTCGATTTCCTCGAGTTCAAGAAGAATCAGGAATCGAGCATGACGCCGACGACGCCGAGCATTTCCCATTTCTACGCGTTGCAGAGCAAGATCGAGGACATCATGGCTGAGGGGCAGGACGCCCGCTACGCGCGGCACCTGGAGAACGCGAAGCTGGCGCGTGCCTGGGCGGCGAAGAACGGCTTCAACCTGTTCCCGAAGGAAGGCTACGAATCGATTTCGCTGACCTGCGTGGCGAACAACAAGGGCATCGATGTGGCGAAGCTGATCAGTACGCTGAAGGCGAAGCACTCGTGCATCATCGACGGCGGCTACGGGAAGATCAAAGGCACGACCTTCCGTATTTCGACGATGGGGGATGAAAGCACGGAGAATATCAAGCAGCTCCTGGGCTGGCTGGATGAGTGTTTGGCGGTGATTGAATAACTATATTGTAGCGGCGGTCTGTGACCGTCGCATACTTCATAGGAGTTCAGCGGAAATGAAGAAACTCCAATGCGTTTCCTAGGAGTAACTATCGCTGGGTTCGTGGCGCATCTCGCTATTAGTGGACTGATCGCATTGATGGCGTTCGGTGCCGGAATGAGATCATTCACCTACGACGGTCCAACCGGAGCTTCCGAAATGTGGACTTGCTTCCAAGTCTGGAATTACGGACCTGTAGCATTCGATAAATACATGGAAGCCAACGATCCACTCACGCCTCCTTCGAATGGCCAATCTTGGCCTCCAGAGTTTTACGAGAAAATCGAAAAACGGATTACCGAGGAAAGGATCGTTTTCGTCGCGTGGGCGGCCCTTTTTGGACTGGGCGTTGGCGTCATTGATTACTTTTGGCTGCGGGGAAAAAATCACCGACGGTCATAGACCGCCGCTACAATTATGAATATTCGCTGCGATCACGCGCGTTCGATTACGGACGCCCAGTTCATTGACATCTTAAAACGCTCGACGCTCGGGGAGCGTCGGCCCGTAGACGATCCCGTCGCGATTGCGGCGATGCTGAAGCACGCGAATCTGCTCTGCACGGCATGGGATGAAGAGAAGCTCGTCGGCGTGGCGCGGTCGGTGACGGATTTTGCGTATTGCTGTTACCTGTCGGACTTGGCGGTGGATGAGGCGTATCAGCGCAAGGGCATCGGCAAGGAACTGATTCGGCTGACGCAATCGCGGTTGGGCGAGAACGCGAAGATCATTCTTTTGGCGGCGCCGCGCGCGGTCGATTATTATCCGCGACTCGGATTTGAGGCGCACAAGTCGGCGTGGCTTTTGTCGGCGGTGTCGGAATTGAGGTAGATTTCCCATCGTTCCCAAATTCGATTTGGGAACGCTTTTGCTGAGGCAACTCCATTGCCGATCCGGTGCGGTTGTGCGAACGGCTGAGCAATAGAATTGCACTGACAATTGCGTTCCCAAATGGAGTTTCGGAACGAGGGGTGAGGTAGGCCTCTCTGCGAAAGCAACGCGGTCAAAAGGTAGCCGGCGCAGGCCCTTGCGCCGGAACGGTTGCGCGAGCACGCGCGACCGACTGCGGCTTCGCATAAAATTAACATTCTCTTTATCATTCGGATACCAAGGCGTCCTGCGGACAGGCCGCTCCGGCGCAAGGGCCTGCGCCGGCTACCTTCGGCGCGTTACCTCGCCTACGACTTCAACCGAATCTCCTCCAAATCCAGCTCGTGCTCGATCTTATGCAGGACGTCATCGCCGATCTGCCCGGATCGGCGCAGGCCGAGAAGCGCGCGGCGTTGCGTGCGGATGACGATGCGGCTGAGCCGGCGCACGCTGAGCACGTGATGCCGTTGCGGGCTCCAGCCGAGTTGATCGGCCAGCTCATCCTGATAGGCCAGCGCGCGGTCGCGATAGAAACCCTCGATCGCAACCAAGGCCGATGCGGGAAATTTGTCCTCCTGCCGCAGTTCGTGAATTTTCTCAAACGTGACGGTGATCATTTGCTGGCGCGCGGCGGCTTCTTCCTTGGCGGGAATGCCATCGTCGCCGACGCCGAGGAAGCGGATCAATGCCGGCAATGAGAGCCCTTGAAAAACGAGCGTGATGAGAATGACCATGAAGGCGATGAACTGGACCAAATGCGGTCGCGGAAAATCGGGGTAACCCTGCAGCGTGAGCGCCGCCGCGAGCGAGACGATGCCGCGCATGCCGCACCAGCCGACAATCGTGACTTGGCGCCAATCGGGCATTTCCTCGCTGACGCGGACCCGCTTGAAGAGGAAATAGGGCACGTAAGCGCCGGGGAAAATCCAGATGAAGCGGACGGCGACGCAGATCGCGCAGATGATAAGCGCCTCGTAAAACGGCCTGGGCCACCAGTGCTCCGCCATGCTGTGGAGAATGCCGGGCAATTGCAGTCCGATGAGAACGAAGATCATGCCGTTGAGCAAATAGGTGATGATTTCCCAGACGGCCGAGACTTGGAGCCGGATGCTGGCGGTAAGCGTCTCGGGCGCTTCGTAACCGAGATAAAGGCCGGTAGCGACGACCGCCAGGACGCCGGAGACGTGGAGGAATTGGTCGGCCAGGAGATAGCTGACGTACGGCATCATCAAAGCGAAGGTGAGGAAGATTTGCGGGCCGGCATCGATCAAGCGGCGGCGGGCCCAGCCCGCGATTTTGCCGATGACGAGACCGACCGCCACCCCGCCGATGGAGACGTAGATGAATTCGCCGGGGATCCACGCGCCGCCGAAAAGCGGCACGGTGGCGCCGACCGCCGCGAGCGCAACCTTGAAGATGACGAGGCTGGTCGCGTCGTTCACGAGGCTTTCGCCCTCGATGATGGTGACGACGCGGCGCGGCAGGCCGAGCCGTTGCGCAATGGCCGAAGCCGCGATGGCGTCGGGCGGCGAGATGATGGCGCCGAGGACGAAGCCGGCGCTGAGCGGCAGGCTCGGGATCATCCAGTGCGCGACAAAGGCGACGACGACGGTGGTGATGATGACCAGGCCAATGGCGAGAAGCAGGATGGGCCGCAGGTAAAAGCGGAAGTCGCGCCACGAGGTGTAGAAGGCCTGGATGTAAAGCAGCGGCGGCAGGAAAAGGAAGAAGACGAGGTCGGGCTCGAGCCGCAACTGGGAGGGAAAAATGGGGATGAAGCCGATGAGGAGTCCGCCGAGGACGAAGAGAATCGGGTACGGAATGGTGAGCCGCCGCGCGAGCAGTCCCAGCCCGAACACGAAGCTCAGGAGGAGGACGAAGATCAGCACGTACTGCATGGCAGACGTTAGAGGGAAGGGCTTCTGCCGGAGAAGCACGAAGTTGCCACCCCCGCCGCTGGTTTTCTTAATTTGCTAAATTTCAGATATTTTTAGCGAA
>CAZZWT010000279.1:0-4333 GCA_964657775.1 uncultured Candidatus Methylacidiphilales bacterium
TTCTCGTCCACAAGTGATGGTTTCGTTGCGCACGGTGCGTCGTTGCGTGAAACGGGTTTTGGAAGCCTACTTCGTGTCGTCGTTCCCCGGCCGGTTCGTGGCGAAGGCGATGTTGGTCAGCTTCGCCGCGCGGCAGGTGTCGAGCACCTTGACCACGTACTTGTACTCGACGTTCTCCGAGCCGCGGAGGACCACCGCCTGGTCGGGGTAAACCTGCGCGATCGCGCTCAGCTTTTGTTGCAGTTGATCGAGCGACAAGGTGGACCGCTCCAGCTCCACCGTGCCATCGGTGCGCAGGTTGATGATGATCTCGCCGGGCAGTTGTTTCGGCGGCGTGCCGTTGCGCGCGACGGGCACTTTCACCTCGAGATCCTGCTCATACCGCGCCAGGTTCCAGGTCAGCAGAAAGAAGCAGAGCAGGAACAGGATCACGTCGATCATCGGCGCGAGCTGAAGCTGGATCGGCTCCTGGTTAATGCGGCGGCGCAGGTTCATTTTATTTAGCGAAAATAGCTACAAATTGGAAATTTAGCGCACCGCTTACCGCTTCGGCACCCGCACGACGCGATGCCGCTGGCTCAGCAAAATCAGCTCCTGCGTCAGCAGCGTTGCCTCGCCTTCCAAGATGGAAATGAGATGCCCGACGCGTCCGCGGAAATAGGCGTAGAACGCCATCGCCGTAATGCCCACCGTGAGCCCCGCCGCCGTGCAGACCAGCGCCTGCGAGACACCGCCGGCCAGCAACATCGTGCGCATCGGGCTGGCCTCCGACGCGATGTGGCCGAACGAATTGAGAATGCCGATCACCGTGCCCATCAGCCCCAGCATGGGCGAGAGCACGCCCACATCCATAATATAGAGGACGCGCTGGTTCAGCGCTGCGGCGATCCGGTTCCCCTCCACCTCGGCCACCACGCGGATCGAATCGGCGTCGGCATCGGGGTGGCGCTCCAGAAAGTTGAGCGTGCGGTCCACAATGCGCGCCGTGGCCTGCGGGCGCTCTGCGACGTATTGCGCGAGCCCTTCCACATCCTCGTTCTCGAAAAAGGGCTCCATGCGCTCCAGCAATTCGGGCGAGGTGATGCTTTTCTCCGTCAGCGTGAAGAAGCAATAGATGATCAGCGTCACCGTCAGCATCGAGGCCAGCGCGAGCGGAATCATCACCCATCCTGCGGCGGCGATCATGCCCAGGAGGGACGTTTCCTTGCTGACCTCCGCGACCGCATCATTGCCGGTGGTTTGCGCCAGCGCCGGCGCCGCCGCGGCGAGGAGGATTCCGAAAGTGAAAAGAAGTCGTTTCATGAAGATATGCGTCCTTTGACGCCAAACCGACGTTACAGGTTCAACCAATCTCGGCAAGAGGGAGCACGTTACCAAAAGTGTAAGTTACTACTCATATTCCCGAATGGCTCAGTAATGGCTTCGATTTGCCGAAAAAGAGATTAATGGAAAAGATCCCGCCAGAGGCGAAGACGTCGAAACACTCCAAACGACGTCATACTGAGCTTGTCGGCAGGCCGTTTTGGAATACATTGTCTACTATGAACACCATTCGCGATTTACTGATTGGTGGCGGATCAATTCTGGTTTCTGGGATGCAATTTACTTCCCCCCGTCCTTCGCCCGTGCAGGAGCTCTCGCTGTCCAACCCGCAATCTATCGCTCATGATATGATGCGGATTGCTCAAGATATGAGAGTAGCCGCAAAGCGGCATGAGAAGGAAATGAAACAAATGGAGCTCGGCCTTGAGTGCGCCGGAGCCCGATAAGTCTGCCGAGAAACCTCCTGTTCAGGAGGAGCTCGGCATTCCGAATCCTTCTCCCATCCCAAAGGAAGTTACGCCTGACCAGTCGGTGGGAACCGTCAACGCACAGTTTAACTACAATGTAACTTGCCTGCCGTACAGCTACCTTCGTGGGACGAGTTTTCCAAATATCCGACCGAAGTCAGAGCCTTTTGGATGAAGGCTGGGGAAAAGGAACAAGATGCGCGACACGCTTGGATTGTAAAAGAACAAGACCATCGGCACCTATATGACCACACTAGGCTGACAAGAACCTTTGACATGCAGCGCACGGGCCAAATTTTAGGGGCTCTGCTCTCCATGTTCTGCATCACCGCAGGAACAGCCGTTATCATTGCTCGGGGAAATCCGTGGGGTTTTGCTGCGATTCTTGCAGGCATTACTCCATTGGTTGCTATGGCGATTTACTCAAAATCAGTTGCACCTCCTAAAATGAATGATGGGCACGGCGAGAATCAAAATCGTCCTGAAGACGGTTCGTCTCACTCCTAAATTAGCCAACGGTCTGCGAGTGATGATGCCTTAAAACCAAAAGCGTATACTCCCGCTTCACGGTGGGGAAGCAGTCGAGGAACTCATCGAGGCTGGAACCCCTCATCAAGTAATCGAAAAGACTCTCCACCGGAACGCGCGTGCCGGTGAAGACGGGCACGCCGCTCATGATCTCGGGATCGGACTCGATGGGAAGGCTTGATTTCACTGGTGTTAAATATCTCATTGGTCCGATAAAATCACAAGCTTGTCTCGTCACCTTAGATGCCTTTCCGCGCAATAAATCTTGATCGTCGCTCCCCATCGCGCTAACTCTCACCCTTACCCTATGGCACGCCTTCTTGATTCCATTAATTCCCCCGCCGACGTTAAAAAAATACCGGTGGATGATCTCCCTCAGCTCGCGCAGGAGATTCGCGACGAGCTGATTTCGGTGCTGGCCAAGACGGGCGGGCATTTGGGGCCGAATCTGGGCGTGGTCGAGCTGACCATCGCGCTGCATACCGTGTTCGATACGCCGAAGGACAGCTTCGTTTTCGATGTTAGCCATCAGGCCTACGTCCACAAATTGCTGACCGGCCGCCGCGACCGTTTTCACACCATCCGGCAGGCCGATGGCCTTAACGGCTTCATGCTCCGGACGGAAAGCGAGCACGATAGCTTCGGTGCGGGTCATGCAGGCACGGCGCTCTCTGCCGCGCTGGGCATGGCCACGGCGCGCGACATGAAGGGCGGCGACGAGCACGTGGTGGCCCTGTGCGGCGACGCGGCGTTCACCTGCGGCATCACCTACGAGGCGCTCAATAATATTTCCACCCACGCGAAGCGGCTGATCGTCATCTTGAACGACAACGAGTGGTCGATCGACAAAAACGTCGGCGCGATCGCGAAGTATCTCACCGATATCGTTACCAACCCGCGCTACGAGAACCTGCACAAAAGCATGCAAAAGCTGGTGGAGCGTTTCGGCGGCGAAACGGGCAAGCAGCTCGCGCTGAAGGCGGAGGGAACGATCAAGGGCCTGCTCTCGACCGGCCACCGCCCGAGCTTGATTTTCGAGGAGATGGGTCTCTCTTATTACGGCCCGATCGACGGCCACGATTTGCCGAACCTGATCAAGACGCTCGATTTCGCCAAGCACCACAATCACCCGCTCCTCCTGCACGTGTTGACGAAGAAGAGCAAGGGCTTCGACATCGGCGTGGCGCAGCAGAAGAAGTATCACGGCGTCGGCCCCGGCACCTATGATGCCGAGAAGAATGTGGAGACGAGCAGCCCATCGCCGAAGACCTACTCGCAGGTGTTCGCCGAGACGATGGTGAAGCTGGCCGACATGAACTCCAACGTGGTGGCGATCACCGGCGCGATGCCGAATGGCACGGCGCTCGATATCTTCCGCCCGAAGCACCCGGACAAATATTTCGACGTCGGCATCGCCGAAGAGCACGCGGTGCTGTTCGCGGCCGGTCTGGCTACGAAGGGCCTGAAGCCGTTCTGCGCGATCTACTCCACCTTCCTGCAGCGCGCGTTCGACCAGATCGTGCACGACGTCTGCCTGCAAAATCTCAACGTCGTGTTCTGCATGGATCGCGGTGGTCTCTCCGGCGATGACGGCCCGACCCACCACGGTCTCTTCGATATCAGCTACCTGCGTTGTATCCCGAACATGGTGCATTTCGATGCCTCCAATGAGGACGAACTGGCCGATATGCTCTACACGGCGTTGCACCATGACGGCCCGATCGCGATTCGTTACCCGCGCGGCAACGGCCCCGGAGTGGCGCTCAAGCCCAAGCCGGCGCTGATCCCGATCGGCAAGGCGGAAGTGGTCAAGCACGGCACGCAGGCGGTCATCCTGGGCCTCGGCGCGCTGTTGCCGATGGCGCTGAAAGTGGCGGAAGACCTCGAGGCGCGAGGCTTCTCGACGGCGGTGATCAATCCGCGTTCGGTCAAGCCGCTGGATGGCGACACGATTTCGTTCTTCGCCCGCAGCGCCGATGTGGTCGTTACCATGGAGGATCATGTCCTCGCCGGTG
>CAZZWT010000280.1:0-4281 GCA_964657775.1 uncultured Candidatus Methylacidiphilales bacterium
CAGAATTTTGGGGTCACGCACATCGGCCCACTTGCCTTGCAGCGTGACACCCCGCACTCTCGCACCAGAGCGGAACAGCGCCTTAAGTGCGTCGGTGAATTCGTACTCGTTGCGCGGCGATTTCTCGAGCTTGGCTGTAAAATCGAAAATGCGCGGTGTCAGCAAGTAAATGCCCGCGTTGTAAAAGGCGTTCTTCGGCACCTGGTCAATCGGCGCCTTCTCCACGAGGTCGATCATGAAGCCCGCCTCATTCAGCACGACCGCGCCGCCCTTGCTCAACTCCTCCGCGCTTACTTTCAGCACCGCGACCACGCCGTCCTCGCGGAACGCATCGACGAGATGCTGATAATCGCTCGGCGAATCGAGCAGGATGTCGCCGTACATCAACAGGAAATTGTCACCGCCGATCCAGTCCTTCGCCAGCTCCGGCGCCTTGCCCGTGCCGTCCTGCACGACCTGCTCGCCATAGGCGACCTTGACATTGAACTTCGAACCATCGCCAAAGAAGTCACGGATGACATGACCGCACCAGCCGGTGATGATGAAAATTTCGGTGATGCCCGCCTGGTCGTGGAGCCCTTCGACAATGTGCTGCAGGATTGGCTTGTGCTGAACTTCCTTCATCGGCTTCGGCACATGCGCGGTGAGTTCACCCATGCGGGTCCCTTTTCCCGCGGCAAGAATAACGGCTTTCATTGGTGGACTGATGTAACCGCGTCAGCGCGGAAAGGCCAAGGGGAAACTGGATTCAAAAGGTAGCTGGCGCAGTCGTTCGCGCATGCTCGCGCAACCGCTCCGGCGCAAAGGCCTGCACCGGCTACCTTTTTATTTGCCCAACAGCAGATTGAACAACCACATTCCCCAGCTCGTCGTGGCCGGGGTGGCGGCGGCGGGGATCGGTTTGGCTGCCGTTGGCGCGGGAGTGGGCGTGCCGCCCTTTTGGCCGCTGATGACTGAGTTGGGCGCGCCGGCGGAGGAGGCAATAATGGTCGAGGTATCGTTGATGGGATGCATCGTCACGCACACCGCGCCCGTCAACATCTTGAGGCAATCTTCCGGCTCCATCAGCGTCCCGCTCAGCAGCATCAACCCGGAGACCGGGGCATGGTAGCCGGGCAACTCAAACGTGCCGCCAGTCAAAATTTCCGGCGTCAAAATCTTGCGGCCCGGCTCGTCGCCGTAGTGGGCCGGGTCGTGGATCAAGATCATGTCCGGCTCCGCGTTGACCAGCGTCACCGCGTGCCCGGCATTCAGCGCATCGTGGAACGTGTTCGAGTTCTGGTCAAAATTCACATAGGCGAGAAGCAGGAGGTACGCCTTGTCCGTATCGTTGTTGCCTTGCAGCCAATCGGCTGTGAACGGCACCGGTGTTTTTTGGAAGGCCTTGTACTTGTCCTCGAGCTTGTCATCGACCACGTGCGGAAACTTCGCCTGGCTCCAGTCGAGCCCGCGGTACTCCACGTCGCAGCCGTAACCCGCATCGTGGATATACTTGGCGATGCCGTAGGTGATCGCCTCCGTCCGCGTGCCGAGCTGGTAGCTGGCGTCCGTGGCATCCATGATGCGATGCACCGTGTGGATGTAGCCATTGTCCTTGCTGTCGCCGGGCTGGATCAGCTTGGGATAACCATGCAGGCCAAAGTAGACAATGATGTTCGCTGTCGATGTGGGGAGACAGGTCTGTTCCTCTTGGGCGAGGTCGGGCATACCCTCTTTTTCCAGCGCGCGCAGGGGTGCGGCAAGGAGGGCCGCCAGGCCAAGGCCAAGCAGCGCGACACGGGCAGCAGGTAATCTTGCGATGAGCATAAGATCAGGAAGCAGTTCCCGTACCTTAGGTAATCGCGAAGGTAAATACAAGCCCTTTCACCTCTGGCACGGCAAAATCCACCGACCCGGCCCTGGACTAGAAGTCGGCCGAGGAGGTGATAATTTTGCCCACCAAGCCGTAATCTTTTCCCTCTTGGGCGCTCATCCAGAAGTTGCGGTCGGTGTCTTTTTCGATCCGCTCGATCGACTGGCCCGTCTGGACCGAGAAGGTCTTGTTGAGCCGGTCGCGCATTTTCAGGATTTCCTGTGCCTCGATGCTGATATCGGTTGCCTGGCCACCTACGCCGCCGCTGGGCTGGTGCAGCATGAAGCGCGTGTTCGGCAGCGCGAAGCGGTCCTCCAGCGGCACGGACACATAGATCAGTGCGCCGGCGCTGGCGACCCAGCCGGTGCCGAGAATTTTGACCTTCGGCTTCACGAAGGTGAGCATGTCATGGATCGTGTCGCCCGCTTCCACATGGCCGCCGGGTGAGTTGATGATAAGCTTGATCGGGTCGTCATTGAGCGCGGAAAGGAGGATGAGCTTTTCGCAAACCTCGCGCGCCGACTTCATGCTGATCTCGCCGAAAAGCAGGATGGTGCGCGTCTTGAGGATTTTCTCCTCCAGCTTGGGCTCCTTCTCGGCCTTCTCGTCCTTCTCTTCTTTATCTTCCTTGTCGGGCATGTCGTTACGCAGCGAATAGCGGTTCATCGAAAAATCCATAGAGGGAAATAGTAACGCGTCTTGCGCGGCTGGCAATCGGAACTAGCATTCCATAACGACATGGGGGTTTTCAGTTGCAGGGCGGAACAATCGCCACTGTTCGCCTTTACCGTCTGGCGTTACTTCGATTCTGCTCAGGTCACTCAGCGACAGGATAAATCCGGTCATTTCGATGGTGGCAACGGATTTGATCCACGGTGAGTTGCGCGGCAGATTTTGACTTAGCCACCAAACGGTATCATCGAAAAGAGTTCCGAATGGACCATCCGGCATTGGATTTAGTGGCTTACCGTCTGCATCCAACCGTAGATCGTTCGAGGACAAAAACTCTCTTTCGTTTCGAACAAGTCGCCAAGGACACTGAAGATGAAGCGCCCATTCCCCGACCCACTTTTTACCTCCGTCAACTGCTGGCACTTGTCGCATCTGACCAAAGTGAAGCCAGACCAAGTCAACGCAACGTCCTATGGAGCTCCATGATTTCCCGATCAATGGCTTCAAGGCCCGCTGAACTTCTTCCGCATTCATCGTCTCAGAGCCCATACTTCCCGCGCAGATAATCCATAAAGTAAGTCGCGCTCGGCTTCTCGCCGGTAGCATTAAGGATCAACTCCGTCGGCGAATAGCGGCGGCCGTGGCGGTGGACCTTCTCCTGCAACCAGCTGAGCAGGCGGCCGTACTTCGCTTGTTGCAGATCGGCCTCGAGGCCATCGACCTGCTTCAGCGCGGCGGCGAAGAGTTGCGCGGCGTTCAGGGTGCCGAGCGTGTAGGTCGGGAAATAGCCGATGAGCCCGAGCGCCCAGTGCGTATCCTGCAGGCAGCCGCGCGCGTCGTCCGGCACGGGGATTTGGAAGAGTTCCTCGAAGCGCGCGTTCCACGCCGCGGGCAGATCGGCCACGGCCAATTCACCGGAGACGAGCTTCTGCTCGATCTCGAAGCGCAGGATGATGTGGAGATTATAAGTGGCCTCGTCCGCATCGACGCGGATGTGCGAGGGCTTGACCAGGTTGATCAGGAGCCAGAATTCCTCCAGCGGCAGGTTGGCCAGGTCGGGGAAAATCTCGTGCGCGCGCGGGTACCAGTGCTTCCAGAAATCGCGGCTGCGACCAATCTGATTTTCCCACAAGCGCGATTGCGATTCGTGGATGCCGAGCGAAACGTAGGTGCCCATCGGCGTGCCAAAATAGGCCGCGTCGAGCCCCTGCGTGTAGAGCCCGTGCCCGGCCTCGTGCATCGTGCCGGAGAGCGAGCTGCTGAAATCGCGCACATTGTAGCGCGTGGTCAGGCGGCAATCCTTCGGGCCCATCTCGGTGCAGAACGGATGCACGGTGGTGTCGATGCGGCCGGCCTCGAAGTCGAAGCCCATCGCCTCGGCGATCTGGCGATTGAAAGCCTGCTGTTGCGCGACCGGATAGTTGCCTTCGAGCATGGCGGGATCGACCGCGCCGGTGACTTTCTGCAGCGCGGGCAGCAGCGGCGTGAGTTGCTTTTGCAGGTCGGCGAAGACCGGCGCCAGCTCCGCCGCGCGCGCGCCGGGCTCGTAGCCTTCCAGCAACGCATCGTAGGCGCAGGTGGTGTAGCCCCAGCAATCGGCCTGCTCGCGGACGAGCGCCAGTATCTTCTCCAGCCATGGCGAGAAGGTGGCGAAGGCGGAATCGCGGCGGGCCTCGGCCCAGGTCTCGCGCGCTAGCGAGGTGGTGCGCGCGATGTCCTCGACGAGGCGGGCGGGGAGCTTGGTCGCGCGGTCGTAA
>CAZZWT010000281.1:0-1693 GCA_964657775.1 uncultured Candidatus Methylacidiphilales bacterium
ATCGACGACGACGACGCGCTTGCCCTTCACGCGCTCCTTGATGATGTTGAGCTTCACCTTCACGCCGAACTCGCGCGCGAGTTGCGACGGATTGAGGAACGTGCGTCCGACGTAGTGGTTGCGCACAAACGCCGCGTCGTAGGGGATGCCTGATTCCTCACTGAACCCAAGCGCGGCGTAGTTGCCCGAGTCCGGCACAGGGATGACGAGGTCGGCCTCGACCGGATGCAGTCGTGCCAGCTCGCGGCCCATGTTGGTGCGGACATGGCTGACATTGACGCCCTCGAGCGTGCTGTCGGGTCGGGCAAAGTAGACGTACTCGAAGATGCAAAAGCCGAGGTGGTCCTTCGGCACGAAGGGCTTGATCGAGCGCAGGCCCTTTTCGTCGATGATGACGATTTCGCCTGGCTCGACATCGCGGACGAATTTCGCGCCGGGAATGATGTCGAACGCGCAGCTCTCGCTGGAAAGCAGCCACGCGTCATCGACCTTGCCGATGCAGAGCGGGCGGAAGCCGAGCGAATCGCGCACGCCGATGATTTCGCGCTCGCTCAATACCACGAGCGAGAACGCGCCGGTGACTTTCCCAAGCGCCTCGACGATGCTGCTGACGCCAATCGTGGTGGACGGCTGGGCCATGAGATGGAGGATGACTTCGCTATCGACGGTGGTCTTGAAGATGGCGCCCCGCGCCTCCAACTCGTGCCGGAGCAGGTTGGCATTAACGAGATTGCCGTTGTGGCCGATGGCGATTTGCCCGCGCGCGCAATCGACGACGATGGGCTGCGCGTTCTCGATCGTGCTGGAGCCGGTGGTGGAATAACGGACGTGGCCGATGGCACGGGTGCCGCTGAGCTTGGCCAAGTTGTGGTCGTTGAAAACCTGCGGGACGAGGCCCATGCCGTGGTGGGCTTTGAATTTCTTGTCGCCCTCGCTATGCACAACAATGCCGGCGCTTTCCTGCCCGCGATGTTGCAGGGCGTAGAGCCCAAAAAAAGTGATTTCCGCCGCGTGGGGATGACCGAAGACGGCGAAGACACCGCATTCATCCTTGGGTCGGTGCTGAAAGACGGCTCCCGCCGAAGGTTTTTTCATTACCTATCTAGTTATACACCATCCGCCGGGAAGGAAAAGAGTTTCACCCTTTTTTGATGATTTTTTGTCCCGAACCGAGGGGAAATATGAGCCACAAAAGAGCGCATAGAGCAGAAAGAGACTAACGGGAATTTTCAAAATGCTTTGTTCTCGCTCTACTCTTTATGGCTAAATCGGATTCCCTTGAAACCCGATAACATCCTTTCCCTGCCGGGCGAGCCGAAGCCCTACGCCGTGCTGGGCAGCCCGATCAATCACTCGCTTTCGCCGGTGATGCAGCAGGCGGCGTTTGACCACGCAGGCCTCGAAGCGCGCTATTATCGCATCGAGGTGGATGAGGAGGGCCTGGAAAACGCCGTGGCGCGGATGCGGCAGCGCGGGTTTGGCGGGTGGAATTGCACGATTCCCAACAAGGTCCGCATGGTCGAGCTGTGCGACGTGCGCGCGGAATCGGCGGAGCAATTTCACGCGGTGAATACGGTGATCCAGGAGAATGGCAAGCTGACTGGCCACAACACCGATGGCGTGGGCTGGAGCCGCGCGTTGAAGGAGGCGTTCGCGCGCGCACCGGGCGAGCTGCGCATCTTGTTATTAGGCA
>CAZZWT010000281.1:1703-4248 GCA_964657775.1 uncultured Candidatus Methylacidiphilales bacterium
CTCGAGGGTTGCCCGGAGTTGATCGTGGCCAATCGCGATGGGCGCAAGGCGCAGGATCTCCTCGCGCAACTCAACGCGCAATTTGCGGCCGGCCCGCTCGCCCGGACCGCGGCGAATCTGCGGGCCATCCCGTGGGATGAGGCGAAGCTCGAGGCTGCGCTCCGCGAAGTCGATCTCGTCGTTAACGCCACGGCGGCGGGACTCGATCCGAAAGCGCCTGTCATCCTGCCGGCGCGGATGATGCGGCCCGAATTGCTCGTGCTCGACACCATCTACGGCGCCGGTTGCGCGAAGCTGCGCGCGGAGGTGGAACTGGCCGGCGCGAAGTGGAGCGACGGCCTCGGCATGCTTCTCCACCAGGGCGGGGAGGCGTTTCGCCTCTGGACCGGTCGTGAGGCGCCGCTGGAAATCATGCGCCGCGCGCTTCAGACTTCGCTCGGGTAGAGCTTTAGAACGTGATCCCCCACTTTTTCAACACCGCTTTCATCACAAAAAATCCCGCCACTGTGGCAAGACTGGCGACGGCGAGGGCCATGTAGAAAGGAAAATGCCAGCGGGTGAGCAGCGGCGGAAGCAGGGCGAATAAAATCAACGACGGAACGACATACCAGATGACCGACCACGAGAACTGGGCAATTCGAGTAACGTCGTGCGTGTCGTGATACATCCAGATCATGGCCAGAACCGAGATCAAAGGCAAAGAGGCGAGCAAAGCGGCCAGCGAGGTATTGCGCCGGCTGATTTCGGAAATGCCCCAAATCAGCAGCGCGCTCAGGGCAATTTTGAGTATCGGGTTCATGGCTTGCCCCTCCACCCTAGCCATTTCAGCGAGAGAGTCAGCCCTCAAAACCAGGTTTCGGATCGTGTGAAATATGCCGTGCGCTTGGGCTACGGTTTGAGATAACTTTGCCCCTTCCTATGTCCCCCAACATGGATCCCACCGTCCAACTCATCCTCGGCGCCGTCTTCTCGTTCATCGTCGGCGGCTGCATCGGTTCCTTTCTCAACGTGTGCGTCTATCGCATTCCGCTCAACCGCTCGGTCGTCCATCCCGGCTCGCATTGCTCCGCGTGCGGCGCGCCGATTGAGTGGTACAACAATCTCCCGATCTTCAGTTGGATCATCCTGCGTGGCCGCGCGGCCTGTTGCGGCACGCGGATCGACCTGCGCTATTGCCTGGTCGAGGCGAGCATGGCGTTTCTCTACATGGCCATCTGGCTGAAGTATGGCCCAACCGATCCCATGGCGGCGGTGATCTATGCCATCTTCGTCAGTGGCCTGACCGCGGCGTGCCTGATCGATCTCGACCACTATATCATCCCGGACCGCTTCAGCGTCGGCGGCTGCGTCGCGGGCTTCATCGCCTGCACGATTCACCCCTCCCTGATGGGCAAGACGACGGCGCTGGAAGGTTTTTCCTGGAGCCTGGGCTGCGCGATCGTCGGCGCGCTGACGCTGCTCGGCGTGGCGTGGCTCGGCACGCTGCTTTTCAAAAAAGAAGCGATGGGCATGGGCGACGTGAAGCTGCTCGCCGCGCTCTGTTCGTTCCTCGGCATCACTTCGATTTCGTGGATTCTGCCTCTCTCCTCCGGCATCGGCGCGATCCTCGGCCTGGCGCTGATTTTCTGGCAGCGCGGCGCCTGGGGCACGCGTATTCCCTACGGTCCGTTCCTCGGCCTCGCGGCGATTCTTTGGCTCTTCGGCGGGTCGGACCTGACTTACAGCTACTGGAACTACACGACCCATTCGTGGAGCAATCTCACCGCGCCGATGATCGACGAGAAGACGATCAACGCCGGGAGATAGATTTTCGCGTCGGGTGGCCCGGGCTACCCAAAACTTTCTTTATGCAATTCCAGCCTTGCGCTTTTCGTCGCCAGATTAGAACGTAACTCGTGCTCCGCCGGCTTTTCGTCATTGTTTTGACCCTCGCGTTCCTCATCGTCGTGGGTACGATGGCCTACGTCTACTGGGAGGACCGGCAGCCGAAGGAGAACGCCTACGACCCGATGATCGTCAACATCACGCGCGACGCCGGGGTCGATCCGTTTCTCATCCGCGCGCTGATCTGGCGCGAGAGTCGGTTCAATCCCCTCACCCACGGCTCGGCCGATGAGCGCGGGCTGATGCAGATCAAGCCCGATGTGGGCGAGATGTGGGCCAAGGCGAACAAGATCGAGGACTTCAAGGACGACGACCTCTACGATCCCGAGACGAACATCCGGGTTGGCACGTGGTACCTGAACCGCTCGCTGAAACGCTGGTCGCAGACGGACGATCCCACGACCTTCGCGCTGGCCGAGTACAATGCGGGCCACGGCAACGCGATGAAGTGGGTGGACCCGCTCGCGCCGCTCAACCACACGGCGTTTGTGGAACGGATCACTTTCCCCGGCACGCGCAAATACGTCGAGGTCATCGAGGAGAAGCGCGACCAGTATCGGCAGATTTTTAGCGACAGCCCAACGTACAAGGATCCCGCCGCGGCAACGAACAACGTGCCGATGACCAAGGTGCCGTAAGCACTAAAAGGTAGCCGGCGCAG
>CAZZWT010000282.1:0-4241 GCA_964657775.1 uncultured Candidatus Methylacidiphilales bacterium
GTGCAGAACAACGGCCAGTCGTGCATCGCCGCTAAGCGGTTCATCGTGCACGCGGAAATCTACGACGCCTTCGAGAAGCAGTTTGTCGCCGCGTTTCGCGCGCTCAAAATGGGCGATCCGCTCGCGCCGGAGACGGACCTCGGGCCGCTCTCGCAGGCCCGCGCGGTCGATACGCTGGAAAAGCAGGTGCGCGCCGGTATGGCGGCGGGCGCGAAGGCGCTGGTTGGTGGTCGGCGCGGATCGGGCCCCGGCTTTTTCTTCGAGCCGACGGTGCTGACCAACATCGCGCTCGAGAGCGTCCTGGCGCGTGAGGAATTGTTCGGCCCGGTGGCCATGCTTTTTCGCGCGCGGGATTTTGACGAGGCGATTCACATCGCCAACGCGACGCCGTTCGGCCTCGGCGCGAGTCTCTGGACGCAGGACGAGGCGGAGCAGCAGCGCGGCATTCGCGAGTTGCGGGCCGGGCAGGTTTTCGTCAATGGCATCGTGGCTTCGCAGGCGGCGCTGCCCTTCGGCGGGATCAAGGATTCAGGTTACGGGCGGGAGTTGGGCGCGGCCGGGATGCGCGAGTTTATGAATGCGAAGAGTGTGCGGGTGGCGTGACTGCGGAAAAGGTTTCGCACAGAGGACTACAGAGGGGAAGACAGAGAAAGAGACAGAAAACAATCGTCCGATGGTGCGCTGAAATCCGCGCCCCTCTTTGTTTCGTTACTTGATTCGCTTCGGTCCTCTGCAGTCCTCTGTGCGAAACTGTCCCTTGCAGCAAATAAATGTTTGTTATAACAAACAACCGTTATCGACTTTACACATGTTCGGTGCTCTCATAACTTCAGCCGATGGCCCGCGCCAAGACGCCCTCCACCCCGACCCGCACGGTCGAGGCTGCCCCCCGCAAACGCAGCGCGCACGATCGCAATGGCGTGACCGAAAGCATGGAGGATTACCTCGAGTGCATCTTCGACCTGGAAAACACGAAGGGCTATGCCTGCGTTTCCGACGTGGCCGAATCGCTGCAGCTGAACCGCGCCAGCACCTCGATCATGGTCAAGCGGCTGGGCAAGCTCGGCTTCCTGCGCTACGAGCCCTATCGCGGCTTCGCGCTGACGCCGGAGGGGACGCGCGTGGCGGAAAAAATTCGGAAACGGCACGCCATGCTGGCCGATCTTTTTCAACTCATGGGCCTCGACCACCGCGATCACCTCTCCGATATCGAGGGCATCGAGCATCACCTGAGCGAGCGCGCCTTCCGCCGTTTCGCCGAGCTGGCCGCGCACCTGCGGCTGCACCCGATTCCCCACCGCGCGGCTCGCACCGCCCTCGCCTAAGCTGTATGCCGAAATACGTTGCGCTCACCGACGAGCTCTACAACTATGTCGCCGCGCAGCGGTCCAACGCGGTCGATCCCATCCTGGGCTCGCTGCAGGTCGAGACGGAAAACCTGGGCGAGGCCGGGCGCCTCATGGTCGGGCCGGACCAGGGCGCGCTGATCAGCCTGCTCGTCGCCCTCGTCGGTGCGAAGTGGGCCGTCGAGGTCGGTACCTTTACCGGCATGAGTTCCATCTGCATCGCGCGCTACCTGGCGCCCAACGGAAAGCTCATCTGCTTCGAACAGGATTTCAAGGTCAGCAGCATCGCGCGGCGTTACTGGCTCCGCACCGGCCTGCAGGACAAGATCGAGCTGCGCCTGGGGGATGCACGCCGGCTGCTGCCCCATTTCAAGCCGCAGAACCAGCTTGATTTCGTCTTCATCGACGCCGACAAGGAATCGTACGATTTCTATTTCGAGACCATCCTGCCTTACGTCCGCCCGGGCGGCCTGATCGTGTTCGACAACATGTTGCGCGGCGGCGAGGTCGTTCATCCGGTGGCGAAAACGCGACCGATCAACCGCGCCATCGACGCGCTGAACCGGAAGCTGGCCACCGACACGCGCGTGCAGATGGTGCTCGTCCCGATGTCGGACGGCATGGTGATTTGCCGCAAGGTCCTGATCGTGGGCGGGGAAAGCCGGCGGCCGGCGATCGGTGCGCACGAGACGCGGCGGATTTGAAGTTGGGTCGCGCGCAGGGAAGGTAGCCCGCGCAGGCCCTTGCGCGGGAGCGTCCCGTCCGCGGGACGCCTTGGGTGTCCGAATTTAAAAAAGCGTCATGATTCGTGCGAGACCACAGGCCGTCGCGCGGGCTCGCGCAACGGCTCCCGCGCAACGGCCTGCGCGGGCTACCTTGTCGTTCGCGGGCACCGTGTTAGGATGCCACCGTGCCGGAATCCGTCTCCAAATCGCTGATCGTTTCGCTGCATGATGCCCATCCGGGATCGCAGGCGCAGATTGCGGAGCAGGTCGCTTTTCTGGCGGGTTATGGCGTCAACTGCAGCAGCATTCTCGTCGTGCCGGAGTTTCATCACGAGGGTTCCGTCGAGCGCGACCCAAGCTTTTGCGAGGCGGTCTCGGGCTGGCAGGCGGGCGGCCACGAGCTCGTGCTCCACGGTTATTTTCATGATCGCGCGGAATCGCCGAAGGAAAATCTCGCCACGCTTTTTTGGACACGGCTCTACACCAATCGCGAGGCGGAATTTCTCGATCTTCCGCTGGAGACCGCGCGGCAGAGGCTTGAGAAAGGGCGCGTGCTTTTCGATCAACTCGGCTGGCGCACCACCGGCTTCGTCGCGCCGGCGTGGTTGATGGCGCAGGGCCTCACCAATCTCCTCGCGGAAATGGGATTTCGCTACACCACGCGCGTGGGCGAAATCATCCCGCTGCTGCCCGGCGTCAATCGCGTGAAATCGTCGCAGTCGCTTTGTTACAGCACGCGTGCGGGCTGGCGGCGTTTTGCCTCCGGCGTCTGGAACAAGCACCTCTACGGGCGGCTGCGCGAGACCGATCTTGTCCGGCTCAGCCTCCATCCGCGCGATCTTGAATTTCCGCTGATGCGTCGGCAGATTGATCAAATCCTGCGCGCGTCGCTCAAGCGCGGTTTCACTCCCACCACCTACGGCGAATATGTTGCGCGTTGACCTGCAAATCCACTCCCGCTTCTCGGATCGCCCGACCGAGTGGATCCTGCGCCGGCTCGGCATGCCGCAAAGTTACAGCGAGCCGGAGACGATCTACCGCGCGCTCGATAAGGCGGGCATGACCTTCAAGACAATTACGGACCACAACCGGCTCGAAGGCGGCAAGGCGATCGCCCATTACCCGGATGTTTTTCTCAGTGAGGAAGTGACGACTTATTTTACGGACGGCTGCAAGATTCATCTGCTCGTGTGGAATTTGAACGAGGCGCAGCACGAGGAAATCCAGAACCTGCGCACCAATATCTACGAGCTCTCCGCGTACCTGCGCGGGCAGAAACTGGCGCACGGCGTGGCGCATCCGCTGGCCAATATCAACCAGATGCTGACGGTCGAGCACTTCGAGCGGCTGGTGCTCCTCTTCCGCTGCTTCGAGGCGCGCAACGGCAATCGCGAGCCGCTGGGGCAGGAGATCAGCAACCGTTGCCTCGCCGCGCTCACGCCGGAGAAAATCATCGAGCTGGCCAATCGTCACAACCTCGAGCCGACCCACGCCGACGCGCACCGGAAAATTCTCTTCGCCTCGTCGGATGACCATAGCGGGCTGCATCCGGCGGCGACCTACACCCAGGTGGAGCGGGGCGAAACGATCCGCGATTTTTTTGCCGAGCTCGGGTCGGGCGCGGCGACGTTGCACGGGCCGATGGGCGATCCGCTCACGTTTTCCAGCAGCCTTTACACCACGGTGTTCAGCTTCGCGCGGGATAAAATCAAGCGCGGCGCACCGGTCGGTGCCAGCCTGCTCGGCAAGATGGCGGAGCGTTTTCTCGCGGGACAAAACCCGACGGCGTTTTCCTTTGCGGAACGATTTGGCCATGTCACGGAGGCGATCCGCACGGGCCAGGCGCTCGACTTCGTCAAGCCGGGCGAGATCAGCCTGCAGCGCGAAGTGGGCGCGTTTCTTTCCGATCCAAAATTGAAAAAGGCGCTCGACCAGATCATCGCGAGCGAGCCGAACGCGCAGCGGCGCTCGTTCCGCATGGCATCGCATGTCACGAACGAGCTGTCGTACCGGCTCATCACGCAATTCCAGCAGCGCGTGTCGCGGGGCAATCTCATCGACGCGTTTCAATCGCTCACCGGGCTGCTTCCGGTCGGCACCAGCGTGCTGCCTTATATTGTGGCGTTCGGGCAGCAGGCGCCGGACCGGCCGCTGCTGACGCATGTCTCGC